>CAYTDU010000141.1:0-10273 GCA_964436395.1 uncultured Gemmatimonadaceae bacterium
CCGTAAACCGTTCGTGCCCCATGTACCCGGTGTGTCTGAAATACTGCTTCTGTTCGAGTTTCTTACCCGTGAGCTTTACCTTCTCTGCATTGATGACGACAACGAAGTCGCCACCGTCCATATGGGGCGTGAAGGTCGGTTTGTGCTTTCCGCGAATGAGTTGCGCTACCTTGCTGGCCAGGCGACCAAGCACCTGCCCGTCAGCATCGACCAGATGCCAGCAATGTTCCAACTCACCCTTTTTCTGGCTGTAAGTCTTCATTACGTCCTGCTCTAGGTTACCGAAACGCCCTTGAATTCGGGCCTTTTGGGCGTTGTATCGCAATTAGATATAGACACTTAAGCTAATTGGGGCTTTTGTCGATGGTCAACCCTCGGGAACGACTTCTACCATCACCATCCCCTTGTCGACCGCTTGCCCTCCATCGACGTGAATTGCAGTCACCTTGCCGGATACTGGAGCCTTGATCTCGTTTTCCATCTTCATCGCCTCGAGCACCACCAACCCATCTCCAGCGCTGACCGCATCTCCCTCTTCAACCTCCACACGGAGTACCAACCCAGGCATTGGAGCTTTCACGGTTCCACCAGCACCGCCACGTTCGCCTCGTTCCGAGAGCTTCCCCAACCGAATGGTGCGCTCATCGTCCACCTGCATACGGTGTGCTTCACCACCCACCAACACCAACCATCCATCTGCATCGGGCGTCATGGCATAGGTGCTCGACTTGCCGTTATATACGAGTTCCCTGAGCGGCGTGTCCGGCACAGATGTGAGTTTGGCAGACGCGTCCCTGCCATCCACGACGACTTCTCCACCATTCAGGAGAACTTCAAAAGACCTTTCTGCAACAGTCACAACGTACTTCACGCAACCTCCAAGACAGCAAGTGTCTCAACATGTCCAGTCTGGGGAAAGAGATCGTATGACACCAGCTTCCGCAACCCGAATGCGGGCATTCGGGCCAGATCCCTTGCGAGAGTCGCCGGGTCGCACGATACGTATGCCAATCGGGCACGGCTCAAAGACCCGCCCCAGTTCTGAAGCCATCTCGTTAACGGCTCCCCCAATCCTCCCCGGGGAGGATTAACAACTACCAAGTCCGGCCGTGGCAGCCTCCCTACTACTTCTTCCACGCGATCGTGTACTCTCGTCAACGACATTCCCGCGTTTCCCTCGCGGGCAGATTTCTCAACACCCCATTCGACGGCACTGCGGTCAGAATCAACGCTCCAGACAGTCGCACCCATTGAGGCGAGAATTTCCGCCGTGTCCCCTACTCCGCCGTATAGATCCCACGCTACTTTTCCCTCGGGGGTTCCGAGGCTGGAAACCGCCGTCTCCCTAATTTCGGCAGCCAGCTCCGAGTTCACCTGTTCGAACGCCACTGCCGGATATCCGGTATTCGCACCCGACACGACACGTGCAGCCCCGCCGTTGGGTTTCCACCAATACGTCAGGTCGTTCGATCTGATTGCCGTGGCCATGGGCTCGGCGTCCCAGGCCTGATCGCCTCCGACTGCGATTACATGGAGGCCTTGAACCCGATCCTGCTTCAATACCAAAGATCGCAACGCCTTGGGCAAAAGTGCACGGTTCGCGTTCACCAACCTCCACAAATCCATGACTATCTCGCGTGCCAAGGAACAGTCGTCCAGGCAGAACACGCTGTCCGGTTGGTTGAATTCGCGGAAACCGATGCGCCCGCGCCTCACTGCGAGCGTCACCTTGCCCCGATATCTCCACTGTCTTGGTGATGCCACGATCTCAGGATCCGGAACGTCTAGTTTCGCAATCCTGCGAATCGCATCGCCGACGATCTTGCGTTTGGCATCTCGCTGCGCCTCGGCACTCAGATGCTGGAGTTGGCATCCCCCACAATGATCAGCATCGTAGTGCGGGCATCGGGGTTCTACGCGACCGGCGCCAGGCGACGATACCGCCACGACAATGCCGCGAGCGTACCGCTTCTTCCGTTGCGTCACCTCAACTTCCAGTGTATCACCTGGAGCGGCACGCGGGACAAACACCACCAACCCATCGTCCAGATGTCCAACCCCGTCCCCACCAACGGCAATACTCTCTATTGTGACAGTAGAAGTCACCGGACGTTGCAGGTCACCGGACAGTAGAGGTCACCGTAAACCGGCGCGGCGTGCCGCCAACAACCAGCCACTATCGGATTTGCCCGGTTGGGACGGATGGGCCACCACGTATGCTGCCTCACGCCGCTCATGCTCAGCGATTGCGGCGGCAACGGCTAGGCGTTCCAACTCAGCTTCGTCCATATTCGGGCTGAGTAACTCAGCACCAATTCGATCGATGTACTCGATATCGTAGTCGCCGGCAATGAATCCCGGTTCGTGCATGACTCTGCGGTGAAACGGAATGGCCGTCGGTACACCGACAATTACAAATTCATCCAGAGCGCGAGACATCCGTCGAATTGCTCGTTCGCGGTTTTCACCCCAAACGATCAACTTGCCGAGAAGGGAGTCATAGAAGAGGCCGATCTCACTTCCTGCCTCAATTCCACCGTCCCATCTGACGCCAGGGCCTGACGGGGCCTTCAAATACTCGATGCGCCCGGTGGCAGGCAAGAAGCCGGAAAAGACATCTTCTGCAGTGATACGGCATTCAATGGAATGACCTCGCGGCATCAGCATTCGATCAGAAAACGAAAGGCGTTCTCCGGCAGCTATACGCAGTTGCTCTCTAACCAAGTCCAGGCCATATACCAGCTCTGTAATGGGGTGCTCTACCTGCAACCTGGTGTTCATCTCGAGGAAGTAAAAACTGCCGTCAGGCACTAACAGAAACTCCACCGTACCGGCCCCGCGGTATCCGACGGTTCTAGCTGCCTGAACGGCTGCATCTCCCATGGCACTCCGAAGCTCGACATCCACCGCAGGAGATGGTGACTCTTCGATCAGCTTTTGATGCCGCCGTTGCACCGAACACTCACGTTCGCCAACGTGCGTCACGTTGCCAAGAGAATCTGCGAGGACCTGTATCTCCACGTGGCGAGGACGCTCGATGCATTTTTCGATATATACCGAGCCGTCGCCGAATGCAGACTGGGCCTCCGAAGATGCCTGCTCGAACAGCTTTGCGGCTTCATTTTCGCTTTCACAGCGCCGCATACCCTTGCCGCCACCTCCGGCAGCAGCCTTGAGGAGCACTGGGAACCCGACTTCGCGGGCGGCTGCTACAGCATCCTCCGTTGTGGCGGCCGGCTCGACCGTACCCGGTATCACGGGAACGCCTGCGTCAGTCATACGGCGCCGAGCCTCGGTCTTGTCTCCCATTGCAGAGATCGCGCTCGCCGGAGGACCTATGAAGATCAAACCAGCATTCTCCACGGCTGCAGCGAACTCAGCGCGCTCTGCCAAAAAACCGTATCCGGGGTGAATCGAGTCTGCACCGGAATCTTTGGCTGCATCGAGTAGCTTCTGGATATCCAGATACGACTGGCTTGCCTGTGCCGGCCCAATGTTCACTGCGGCATCGGCTTCGATCACGTGTGGGCTGGTCTTGTCCACATCGGAATACACGGCGACTGCCTCGATGCCTTCCTCATGGCAGCCGCGGATGATTCGAAGTGCTATTTCGCCGCGGTTGGCGACTAGGACGCGTTTCAGGCCACTCATTCCCTTCCCCTCCGCGGCGGTAGGGCGGTACGGCGGTAGGGCGGTAGGGCTGCGCCTGGAAATACCGCCGTACCGACGTACCGACGTACCGCCGAGTTACAGCGGAATGTTCCCATGTTTCTTTGGAGGATTACTGTCTCGTTTCGTGAGCAACGAACGCAGCACCGATATCAGTTTCGGGCGCGTGTCACGCGGATCGATGACATCATCGAGGAATCCCCGCGAAGCAGCATGGTACGGATCGGCGAACTTCTCGGTGTACTCGTCGACCACCTGGTCCAGCTTAGCAGCCGGATCATCGGCTTCGGCGATTTCGCGTCGGAACAAAATCTCTGCCGCGCCTTTGGGCCCCATGACTGCAATCTCGGCAGTGGGCCATCCAACATTGAAGTCACCGCGCACATGCTTGGAATTCATCACGTCGTACGCGCCGCCATACGCCTTGCGTGTAATGACAGTCACTTTCGGGACCGTGGCCTCTGAGTAAGCATACAAGAGCTTGGCGCCTTCCTTGATTATGCCACCGTGCTCCTGATCTACTCCCGGTAGGAACCCCGGAACGTCTTCAAAAGTGACCAGCGGAATGTTGAATGCATCACAGAAGCGGATGAATCGCGCACCTTTTGCCGATGCTTTGATATCGAGAACGCCGGCTAGCACCGCCGGTTGGTTGGCAATGACACCAACTGGGTACCCGCCAAGACGGGCAAACCCCACGATGATGTTGGAACCATAGTCACTGTGAACCTCGAGGAAATCGCCATCGTCCACAATCCGCTCAATCACCTCGTGCATGTCGTACGGCTTGTTCGGATTGTCAGGTACGATTTCCAAGAGTTCCTCATCTCGGCGATCGACGGGATCGTTGGTCTCCTGAACTGGAGGGCTGTCGATGTTGTTGCTGGGAACGAAGCTGAGCAAGCGTCGGATTTCCTGCAGACATTCGGCCTCGGAATCGTGGGCGAATTGCGCAACACCGGATACGGAGGCGTGAACATCCGCACCACCCAACTCCTCCGTCGTCACGTCTTCATGTGTCACGGTCTTCACGACGTTGGGCCCCGTAACGAACATGTACGAGATTCCCCTGACCATGAACACGAAATCTGTGATCGCCGGACTGTACACGGCACCGCCTGCACATGGGCCGAGGATTGCGCTTATCTGCGGTATCACTCCCGACACCATCGTGTTTCGGAGGAAAATATCGGCGTAACCTCCGAGCGATACGACACCTTCTTGAATGCGTGCACCGCCCGAGTCGTTGAGGCCGATAAGCGGAAAGCCGTTGCGAACGGCGAGGTCCATGACCTTGCAGATCTTCTCTGCGTGAGCCTCCGCCAGCGAACCGCCGAACACAGTGAAGTCTTGCGCGAAAACGTACACTTGCCGGCCATCGATCATGCCGTACCCGGTAACCACGCCGTCACCAAGCGGTTTGTTCTCGGCTAACCCGAAATCAGTGCTTCTGTGGGTTACAAATCGGTCCAGCTCTACGAACGACCCCGGATCGAGCAGCAGGTCGAGCCGCTCGCGGGCGGTGAGTTTGCCTTTCTTGTGCTGTTGCTCTACCCTGGCAGGCCCACCACCCCGTTGAGTCTCAGCGCAAAGTCGTTCGAACTCTTCGAACTTCTCTAGGGTACTCACCTTAATCTGAGGAAGCTTCGGGTTTCTTCTCAGGAGACTCCGCATCAGCAGCTGGTGTCGTTTCGTCCTTCACTTCTGCCGCAGGAGCCTCCTCTTCAGGAGCTCGCTCCTCCTTCTGCTCTGCCACGGATTCGCCTTCCGGTTCCTTGTTGGCTTCTTCCTCGGCTTCGTCGTCGGTTGTCGGTGCCCCCTCACTCTGCGCCTCTGCAACCGCTGCGTCGGCAGCGCCCTCAACTGAAGCTGAGGCTTCGACTTCAGTTGAGGCTTCGACGTCAGCTGAGGCCTCAACATCAGTTGAGGTCTCAATATCAGCAACGGCAGCTGCTGCCTCTGCCTCTTGTTCGGCGCCATGTGACTCGGCGGCTTCTGCGGCCTCTGCCTCGACCGCTTCGGTCTCTCCTTCCACCTCCAGCTCGGGCTTGGTCTCCTCCTGTGGAGGTACCTCACCAAGCTCTGTAATCGCCAGGATAATCCGATGATGGATCGGATCGACCTCCATGACCTTGAGGGACGCCTCCTGGCCCAGCTTGATCACGCTTTCGGGTGATTTGCCTTCAGGAATCGGGAGCTGCGATTCTGGAACGAACCCTTCCAGATCGTTCCCCATGTCTACCACCACACCACCATCCTGGAATCGAGCAACATGGCCATCATGCTCTGACCCGACCGGATAATCCTCGCCGATCTTGAGCCATGGGTCCTCTTGAGCCTGTTTGAGCCCAAGAGATATCCTCTTGTTGTCAGAGTCTATGCTGAGGATCACGACATCAACCGTGTCATTCTTCTTGACTACCTCTGCCGGATGTTGCACTCGCTTCGTCCACGACATATCGGAGATGTGGATCAAACCATCGATTCCCGGTTCGATCTCAACGAAAGCACCAAAAGAGGTGAGGTTGCGCACTTTACCGGTAATCCGCGTACCCAGAGGGAACTTCAGCGGGAGTACGAGCCACGGATCTTGTTCTGTTTGTTTCATGCCCAAAGAGATCTTTTCCTCAGAAGGATCGACCTTGAGCACCACCGCTTCGATCGTCTCGCCAATGGATACGATCTTCGATGGGTGACGTACGTTCCGTGTCCAGCTCATCTCGCTGATGTGAACCAATCCTTCGATGCCCGGTTCCAACTCAACGAAAGCCCCGTAGTTGGTTATGCTCACGACCTTGCCCTGCACGCGGGCACCAACCGGGTACTTCTCAGCCACGTTCTCCCACGGGTATTCCTGCAGTTGCTTGAGACCGAGTGAGATACGTTCGCGATCCCAATCTATATCTAGGATCTTGACATCCAATTCACCGCCAAGCTCCACGATCTCGGACGGATGCGACACGCGGCCATAGCTCATATCGGTGATGTGCAGTAGGCCGTCGACACCGCCCAGGTCTATGAATGCACCAAAGTCAGTGATGTTCTTGACCACACCCTTCCTGACCTGATTCACCTCTATCTCAGTAATCAGGTGTTCCCGCTTGGTCGCACGTTCCGCCTCGAGGATCACGCGTCGAGACACAACGATGTTGCGGCGACGCTTGTTCAGCTTGATGATCTTGAACTCGAACTCCTGTCCCAGGAGCTCATCTATGTTGGGTACACGTCTGAGCGCGATCTGGCTGCCTGGCAGAAACGCGTCGACGCCCATCAGATCTACCACGACGCCGCCCTTGATCTTCTTCTGCAAGGTGCCCATGACAGGCTCGTCATTCTCATGAGCCTGGCGGATCTTCTCCCAAACGCGCATGAAGTCGGCCTTCTTCTTGGACAACACCACTGCACCGTCGTCATCCTCGAGTCTTTCCAAGAAGACCTCGACCTCCTGGCCCGCTTCTATTTCTTTCGGGTCTTTGAACTGCTCAATCGGCACCGCTCCCTCGGACTTGAAGCCGACGTCCAAAATGACGTGAGTGTCAGTCACGCGGAGCACCTTTGATTGCACGATTTCACCCTCTACGATGCTCTGTAGCGTACCTTCGTACAGCTTGAGCATCTCCGCGTACTGTTCGTCTGAATACTCTTCATCATAGAGGTCAGGACGTACGCGAAGCGAAGGATTGTCGGGCGATACGACGGAGGGATCTTGGCTCAGAGGTTCGGGCGTGTCGGGGGGGTTGGTGGTTTCTAGTGAATCGTCAGTCATGACTTTGGAATTCCAGCGGTTAAGGGTTAAACAATCACCGCCTCCAAGAGGGAGGCGGATAGCCTTGTAGCATAGATGTGCTCAGTCGACATGTCAACCTAGTCAAATGCCGTCTTGGCCAATTCGACCACCTTAGCGACCTGTTGCTCGAACGTGAGTGTAGTCGTGTCTATCTCCACAGCACCATCGGCAACGGATAGTGGTGCTACAGCCCGCGTCGAGTCTGCTTTGTCGCGCCGGGTCATCAGAGCCATTGTCGTTCCAATGCTGTCCGGATCGATAGGCCTCCCCTGTTGCTTCAACCGTCTCCTCGCCCTCTCCTCGTCTGCCGCAGTTAGGTATACCTTGACCGCGGCATCAGGGAAAACCACGCTGCCGATATCGCGACCATCGAGCACGGCTCCTCTAGGATGAGCCTCCACTGCCTCCCTCAATGCCTTGTTGACCCATTCCCGAACCTCAGGGAGCGCCGAAACCGGCGACGAGTGTGCAGTGACGCGATCGGTACGAATCTCCTTCGATACGTCCACTCCAGCCACCTCCGGCCGGTAGTTGCCATCTGCCAGACGGAACCGCACCGGGAGAGTCTCGGCGAGGTCCACAATCGCCGGACCGTCCAGCCCCAACCCGGCGTCCAGTGCCGCCAACGCCACGGCCCTATACAGAGCCCCGCTATCAACATGCGCCATTTGCAGTGCCTCTGCGATTGCCCGGGCCGTCGTAGACTTCCCCGAGCCGGAAGGTCCATCTATTGCGATAACACGACTAGCCATATTCCCTCACAGACTGCAGATCCTCGAGAAACCGCGGGTAGCTGATGCCGGTGGATGCTGTCTCGGAGAGTTCGCAATCGACACCCGTCAACGCTGAGCTTGTCGAGTTTGATCTCCTGGCAGCGATCATCCGTCCAACCTCTCACGCCAGCGACGTCCCGACTCAAACCATCTCCGAATTCGCTGCGCATCACCGGCTTCGACATCGGCAACGATACGACCGGTATCAGCCAGTAACGCATCGAGCGCAGGCAGGACATGTTCCTTGTTTTCGAGGATGATTTCCGCCCAAACGCCAGCGTCTGCGATCGCCGGTTCTGTGGTCGTAAGCGCCCCTTGCCCATAGGTGACCCCCTTCGGGCCTCCCTTAGAAAGCGCAAACGCAAGTGCAGATGCGACAACCTGCGGCATGTGGCTGGTCCACGCCATGGTTCGGTCGTGAATCACGGCATCGAGGATTACCGGCTCAGCACCGACTATTCGCTTCCAGAAATCTGCAATTTCGGCTGCAGCGACTTCACCATTTCGCAGCGGAGTCACGTACATTATCGATCCGGACAGCAAGTCCGGCCGCGCGGCCTCAAATCCTGTGGCCTGCAGATCCACCAATGGATGAGAGCCGGCGAAGTGCCTGTCCAACCGAAGCTGTCCAGCCTTGCGGACCACCGGTTCTTTCACACTCGCCAGGTCGGTGCAATAGCCGGGTCGATCAACCAACACCTCGGCAGTCCGTTCCAGTGTCTCGATTGTCTGCTTTGGCGGCAGATCGATCACCACGAGATCAGAGAGCCGTAACACCCGTTCCACGTCAGCACTTATCTCTGTCACCGCTCCAACCTTCGCGGCCGCAACACCTTCCTTGGGAATTGGGGAATAACCGATGACGCGCTTCACACCTGCCCGAGCGGCTTGCCACGCTACAGAGCCACCTATCGCACCGAGGCCGACAATTCCTAACGTACCTGGTTTCATGATGGTGGGCGTTTGAGCGGAAGAAGAACCATCAGCGTAACGGTGATCGCGAACCGCATCGGTCTATGTTCGGATATTCGTATCCGATTTTCGAATTCCTCGTCTGCTAGGCCGTCGTTCCACCAAGCGGATATGGATGAGTTCCTCATCGGCGCGTTTCACGGTCTCGTGCAGTGACTCGTCCGGTCTCCTCACCGCCCAACCCAGCGATATCGGGACCGGCGCGGACTGCCGTGCTCGCTCGGCATAACGACGCGCAACTTCGCGTGTCGACTCGACACAGTCGCCCTGGAGCACGACGACAAACTCATCGCCTCCAGTCCTGACCACGGCGTCTTCAAGCCGCACTTCACGCATCAGGAATTTCGCCAACCGAACAAGCACCTCGTCACCTGCCGCGTGACCATGTAAATCATTGTATTCCTTGAACTTGTCTACATCGATCACGATTGCGCCTACCGCTGTTGCAGACTCGTCGACTTTCACCTGAAGATCGTCTAAAAAGCGGCGATTGAAGCACCCCGTAAGAGGGTCTCTGATCAGCATCGTTCTGAGATGTTGCTCTAGTTGCTTGCGCTGGGTGATGTCGATGAGGATTCCGTACAGCAGAGGTTCATCGGTTTCAGGATCGCGAACCATGTAGCAGGTATCCAATACCGTCTTCAAGGTGCCGTCCAATGCGCGGATATCGAGTTCAAAATCGCGCACCGTTCCGTCGCGTTCGAGCTGTGCGTGTTCGATATCCCACTGCGGCGAACTCGCAAGCAGGTCTCGAGTACTGTACTGCTGCACTTCCTCCAGCGAATTGGCTCCAAGGAGCCTTATCAGTGCAGGATTGGCATCCAAGATGGAGCCGTCCGGTTTGGAGATGTAAATCCCTTCGTTGATGTTGAACACCAACTCGCGCAGCGTGTTCGCATCGCGGAGGGGTCGTGAGTCGAGGTTCACTGCCGGATCACCGCTTGCCGAAGCTGTATCGTCCATTTTGCCTCATAAGATGACCGACGTCAGTCAGATCCTGAGTCAATTCCTGCCTCGAGAGATTTTAGACCTGCCTGAGCAGCTGTGCGGACTTCTCTGTCTCTGTCTTTCT
>CAYTDU010000142.1:0-10255 GCA_964436395.1 uncultured Gemmatimonadaceae bacterium
GTCTAACACGGGCATGAAGCTGGCATGCGCGGCGGGAGCAGTTGATATGAGCGCATTGAGGGACTGCAGATGACCGAGCGTTTCTTGCAGCTGGAGAGTCGCCGCATGCAGCTTCTGCCCAGGGTAGTTGACCTACCGACAGAACACAGAAACTGAGAGGGAACGCATGTAATGCGGAGATTGATATGGGTTCTAATGGTGGGATGCACAGTGGCGGCATGCGTCGGCGGCGAATCAGGCGAAGATGTGTCTGCGCCACAGGTCATCGCAGGCGCACCCACTCTCGAAATCGGCTCCACTGGTGACTCATCCGCTCTGACGTTCGGTTCCATATCAGATGTGGAGGTCCGTCCTGACGGCACGCTTCTCATTGCAGACCAACTCGCCGCCCGAGTTGTGCATGTCAGTCCGGAAGGCACTGTTATCGCTACCTTTGGTCGCTCAGGTAGCGGACCGGGTGAGTTTGTTGGACCTGTTGACTTGGCGTTGCTACCTGGAGACGAATACGCAGTGCTCGACGTCGATCGTGGCCTGGCCACCCGCGTGAGGGTGGCAGGCGACAGGCACAGTTACGTCGGAGACTTACCTTTACGGCTTCAGGCACTGCACTTCTGCAGTCTCGGCGCAGAACTGGTCGTTGATTCCTACTTCGGTGATCACGCGTTCTACCGCTATGACCTGGAAGGCGAGCTGGTACAAGAGTACTACCCGCTTCCCGAAACGGTCGATCCTGCCTTCGACGCCGCCGCACAGGAAACTATGCGGGGTCGCCTCGGGCTCGGCAACCTCCGTTGCCTCGAAACGGGGGAAGTTCTGTTCCTCCCGGAATACGATTCCGCACTGCGTGCGTTCGCGCCGAACGGACAGGAAGAGTGGTCGGTTCGACTTCAACCCCACGCGACGCTCGGTTACCGCCGAGACCCCGAGGGGCGGCCGACGGTTGAGGTTCCCGCGCAGGGATGGGTTCACCGTGGCGTTGCGGTACACGCTGTTGGGCCCGATCTCATCCTGGCCCAGCTGCAGCATTTCGGAGATTCTGCCGGAGGACGTGCCGATCCACCGACGGAAATGCGCTTGATCCGCCCGTCGACGGGCGAGCAGTTCACTGTCATCGACACTCTTCCGACGTTGGCGTATGTGGCGGCCGAGTATGCTTGGGGTTGGAGAAATCTGCCTTTCCCGCAGGTCGTGCGGATTCCGTTCAAAGTGCAGATGCCCCATGATTAGCCAAGCGAAGACTCCGCAGCCTAAGATTCGAATGAAGCTGGCACGCGCGGGGGCAATGGTTGATTTTGGCGCATGTGGAGATCGCGAATGACCGACACCGTCGGACCGCTGGAGAGTCGCCGCTCGCAGCTTGTGCCCATGCGTTAGGCGGACCGCACGCACGGCAGGAGGCGCAAATTGGTAGATGCCGCGAACGAGAAGTTACCACCCACTTGGCCGTTGCGCGTAGCTCTGTCACTCGTCTTGGTGGCAGAGATATGGCTCGTGGTGAGACTCACAGCCGAGTTGGACGCAGGCAACATCCCGTTACTGCTCAATGCCGTTGGGCTCCTCGTCTTCTCTGTGTTGACATGGCGTGGGGTCCCTTGGAGTCGCTGGCTACTCGTCGCGTTCGTGGTCTGGCGCGTCGTGGAAATTGGAATTTCAATGGCTTTGCATTTTGGTCCTGGCGATCACCGCCTCGTCGGTACACTGATTTTCGCAGGCTTCTATGTAGCAATCGGGGTGTTGATTGCGTCACCGCTGGGACGCTTGAGAAAGCGTGCAGCCGCCTAGCCGGCGCAAGGTTGTCAGACTGCTTCATCGAGCACGCGTCAGTTTTGCGTTGACTTGTCTTTCGCCGACGGCCAGTGTGGCGCAGGAGTATTGCTGTCAGTTCGGTCTACTACAGGACAGTGAACACGTCGTCGAGTGGGTCGAACCACAGCACGTTTCCCAGATGGACTTGGCCGAACGATCCCAACTTCAGGCATTGGAGGCACCTTACCTACCCTGGTGCCACAATCACCCTCACGCTAGAACCTGTCGAAGTGTGGACCAGAGTTCGAATGGAGGTGCGTCTCCTGTGCGAAACAAATCAGCGCCCGCCAGCCAGTCATGCACAGGTGGTCGACTCTGATACTTTTGTGTACGACAGGACGGTGGCTGGCGAACACGGAATTTGTCTTGGCCAGACAGCTTTTCGCATCCGTCCGGCCGTCGACCTTTGAGGAGAAAGAATGGACCGCAAAGCATTGATGCGCGAATACAAGAAAACGCCGCGTCCGATGGGGATATACCGAGTACACAATACGACGAACGGAAAGGCGTTGATCGGAACGAGCCGCGATCTTCCTTCGGCGCTGAATCGCCACCGCGCCCAGTTGCGTTTCGGCGGCCATCCCAATCGCCAGCTGCAAACCGACTGGAGCACGTTGGGTGCTGACGCCTTCGAATTCGAGGTTCTCGACACGTTGTCACCGAGCGACAAACCACACTACGATCCAACGGAGGACCTTCAGATGCTAGAGAAGCTATGGCTTCAGAAGCTTGCGCCTTCCGGAGATCCGGGATACTGAACCTGACAATAAAATCGGGCGTCGGGTCGTTTTCTCCGGGGGTGGTCGTAACCCGTGAGTGAAGACTCGATCGTCGATCTATACGAACGCCATGCGCGCGCGTACGATCAGGACCGCGACAAATCTCTCCAGGAACGCGCCTGGCTCGACAGGTTCTTGACCTGGGTGCCTCCCGGAGGAACTGTCCTCGACATTGGTTGCGGGTCCGGTGAACCGATTGCTCGGTACCTGATCGAGTTGGGATTCGAGGTTACGGGGGTGGACGCATCGCCGTCGATGGTTGAGCTGTGCCGGGAGCGCTTTCCGACCTCGGAGTGGTTGTTGGCGGACATGCGGAAATTGGAACTCCCGGGGCGGTTTGACGGCGTTCTGGCTTGGGATAGCTTCTTTCACCTCGACATGGACGCTCAGCGTGAGATGTTCTCTCGTTTTGCGTGCTACGCTCGACGCGGTGCGCCGCTGATGTTCACCAGCGGTACTGAGGAAGGTGAGTCGGTGGGTTGTTATCGCGGCGAGCCCCTGTACCATGCGAGCCTGCACTCCGTCGAATACGGACGTCTCTTGACGACAGCCGGTTTCGTGGTGAGAGAACACACCATCGAGGATGAACAAAACGGGGGCCATACCGTGTGGCTCGCGACCTACCAAGCAAACGGCGCGGTCTAACTCCATAACGGCAGTGTTTCACCAAACATCCTCCCACCGCTGCGGAGTGCTGTCGAGAAGTCCGGCAAGCAGCCGGTCTTTTCTCACTCAGCGCCATCCCTCTAGATTACCAGAGTGAGTGTGAGATTGAAGACAGTCATACAATCATTTCGAGGAGGAGATACGGACATGGTAGACGACGCCGAGTACAACGAGGTGAAAGAACGCATCAAGGAGTATTTGGCTGGTCTCGAGAACAAGCCGGTGGATACTACCATCAATATCGCCAAGGCTATCGGGATGAAGCGCAAAGACGCATCGAAGGTTTTGGCCCGTATGGAGATGGATGGTTTGGTGCAGGCAGCCGGTGTGACAGCGGGCGTTGCAGGATATAAGCTGATTCAGTAAAGGGGAGCACCAAACCTTTTTACTCCTAGCGCCCGCGTCCAATCGGCCGCAATTCGGCGCATAGGAGTGCCGCCGTCGACCCTGTCGCCAGCCACCTCTTCAACAGCGGCAGCGGTCGTATCGGCGGTTCTATCGACGGACAATCGGGACCACTTCACACTGGACCCGGATTGCTTCGCCGGAAGGCTATGCCATGCCAAGCGAGACGATCCGTCACAGAGTCGAAGAGCTATTGGGCCATGCCGACGTCGTGATAGAGGGCGACCGACCGTGGGATATTCATGTGCACAATGAACGTCTCTACGCCCGAGTGATGGCTCAAGGAGCACTCGGGTTGGGAGAATCGTACATGGATGGCTGGTGGGATTGCGATAGACTCGACCAGTTCTTCCATCACATTCTAGATGCCGAGTTGGACAGGCGGGTCGCACCGCGGAGCGACGCGTTTCGTGTGCTCCGGGCGAAACTGCTTAACCTCCAGAAGCCAAGCCGCGCATTCCGCATCGGGAAACACCACTACGACTTCGGAAACGATCTGTTCCGCAACATGCTCGACGAGCGCATGATCTACAGCTGCGGATACTGGCGCGATGCAACCACGTTACAGAAGGCGCAAGAGGCCAAATTGGACTTGGTATGTCGCAAGCTCGGACTGCGGCCGGGAATGCGTATGCTCGATATTGGCTGCGGCTGGGGCGGGACGGCCAAGTATGCCGCAGAGCGCTATGGTGTCTCCGTGCTCGGCATCACAGTGTCGGAAGAGCAGGTGAAACTCGGTCGGGATGTCTGCGAAGGACTCGACGTCCAGATCCGGCTTCGAGATTATCGCGACCTGGACGGCAAGTTCGACCGTGTGCTGTCAATCGGCATGTTCGAGCACGTCGGTCGCAAGAACTACGAGACATTCATGCGCGTGGTACGCGATCACCTCGTCGACGACGGGCTCTTCCTGCTACACACGATCGGGAGCAACCGCTCCCTGTCCAAGGTCAACCCATGGACCGAACGGTACATCTTCCCCAATTCAATGCTGCCGTCCGCAAAGCAGATCAGCGCCGCGATCGAAGAGAAGTTTGTGCTGGAAGACTGGCACAGCTTCGGGGCAGACTATGACAAGACTCTGATGCAATGGCATCAGAACTTCGAGGAGCATCGGCCGCAGCTCAAAGACGCCTATGGAGAGCGATTCTATCGGATGTGGCGGTACTACCTGCTTTCATGCGCGGGAGCATTCCGATCGCGAAAGACTCAGCTGTGGGAGATCATGCTCTCCCCTCGGGGGGTGAGAGGGGTCTATTGCGCAGCGCGGTGACAAATCAGCTATGATCCTCATCTTGCTCTAGTGACCCGCAACCAGCACTCCCTGCCAAAAGGACTCCAATGAAGACTCAAAGACGTGTTCTCATCGTGGGCGGTGTTGCCGGTGGCGCATCCTGTGCCGCAAGGCTGCGACGCCTTTCGGAGGACGTGGAGATCGTGATGTTCGACCGCGGTGCCTACGTCTCGTTTGCCAACTGCGGTCTACCGTACTACGTGGGCGATGTCATTAAAGACGAGGATCATCTGATTATCGCCAGCCCCGAGCTCTTCCGGCAACGCTTCAACATCGAGGTTCGGCTGCACAGCGAGGTTACGGCCATCGACAGGGAACGTAGCAGCATCGAAGTGCGCGATTTGGCCAACGACGAGACCTACAGCGAAAGCTACGATGAGCTCGTGCTGTCGCCCGGCGCCAAACCAATCCGCCCCGACATTCCGGGCATCGACCTGCCGGGGATCTTTTCGCTGCGGACTATTCCGGAAAGCCGCATGCTGCGTCAGTGGATCGAAGCTCAGGAGGCCAGCCGCGCCGTGGTAGTTGGCGGCGGATATATCGGCATGGAAATCACCGACAACCTGTTGAACCGCGGCATCGAGGTAACGGTGGTTGAAAAGCAGAATCAGGTCATGCCGGTGGTTGACGCCGAGATAGTCACCGTTGTCCAAGATAGTCTCGAGGTGAACGGCGTAGACCTGTACCTGAACGACACCGTGACCGGCTTCGAGCTGCACGGAAAACACTCATTGAGAGTCGGCTTGGCCTCAGGTCAGCAGGTGCAAAGCGACCTGGTGGTGTTGTGTATTGGAGTGCAGCCCGAGAACACGCTGGCGCGCCGGGCGGGGCTCGAAATCGGCGAAGCAGGCGGCATTCGCGTTAACTCGCAGATGGTTACCAGCGACCCTCACATTTGGGCCGTCGGCGACGCCGTGGAGATCCACAATGTGGTGACAAGACAAAACACCGTGATTCCCCTGGCCGGACCGGCCAACCGCCAGGGGCGCATAGCAGCCGATGTTATCTCGGGACGCCCGAGTGTTTTCCGAGGCGTTCAGGGTACGTCGGTTGTGGGCGTCCTGGATCAGGTGCTGGCCTTCACCGGGCCCTCCGAAAAGGAGCTGCGGAGGCTTGGCCTCTGGGGACAGATGGAGAAGGTCTACCTGCATCCGGGTCATCACGCCGGCTACTACCCCGGATCGAGCCCCATCACGCTGAAGCTGATCTTCAATCGGCAAGACGGTCGCGTAGTGGGTGCCCAGGCCGTGGGCAAGGGAGGCGTGGACAAGCGCATCGATGTGATATCCATGGCCATTCAGATGGAAGGAACGGTTTTCGACCTGGAAGAAGCCGAATTGTGTTACGCGCCCCAGTTCGGAACGGCCAAGGACCCGGTTAACATTGCCGGCATGATCGCGGCCAACGTGATGCGCGGCGACGTTTCGCTGGCTCATTGGGAGACGGCTCTGGACGGTGATGCTCTAATTCTAGATGTGCGCGACCCGTCGGAGTACAAAAGTGGGCACGTGGAGGGAGCGCAAAACCTGCCTCTGGATCAGGTGCGCGACAGCCTGAATGAACTTCCCAGGGACCGAGAGATCTTGACCTACTGCTACGTCGGCCAGCGCTCCTATTATGCCGCGCGAGCGCTGAGCCAGTACGGATTCACTGTCAGAAACATCAGCGGCGGGTTCAAGACCCTCACGCTTAGATGATGGTCACTATCGGAAGGTACGGTCAACTTGGCGTGCGCCGCGTATCACTCCAAGCTGGATGTAGTCGCGCGGGAAGAAGAGTCCGAGAGTCCAATCCAATGCGACACGGACCTTCCTCTTGAGGCCAGGCATTTTCAGAAAGTAGACCGTTCTCCAGAGCCACCAGGCCGGGAACCCCGACAGCTTGAACCCAAACACCCGCGCCACTCCCGTGCGGCAGCCTAACGCGGCCAACGATCCCGATGTCTCGATGTTGCATGGTCTGGTCGGTTGGCCTTGCAATACCCTCGCAATGTCGGCGGCAGCGTGCTTTGCCTGTCGAATGGCGTGCTGGGCGGTTGCAGGGTACGGTGCACCTGATGGACTGGGGTTGACGGCACAATCGCCGAGGGCCCAAACGTTTTCGAAGCCGGGCACTCGTAGGTCGCGATCCGTGAGCAGATAGCCACGCTGGTCTTTGGGCAGTGGCAAAGCTTCGAGTTGCGGTCCGGGAGCTATTCCAGCACACCAGATTACCGTGTGTGCGGCCACAGTTGAGCCTGAGCTCAACCGCACGGAATCCTGAGTTATCTCCTCCACCGACTCGTTCAACAGCACTTGAATCCCGCGCCGTCTCATCTTCTCGGTAGCATACTCCGAGAGCTCCGGATCCAGAGCGCGTAGAAGCCTGTCCGTCACCTCAATGAGCGTTACCGATACGTCGCCAGGCTCCAGATTCGAGTATTGCCGGGTCGCCTCACGCAGAAAGACCTCGAACTCCCCGGCGGCTTCTGCGCCGGTGAAGTTCCCGCCGACGAAGATGCAGTGTAGCAGTGAACGGCGGAGTTCTTCGTCTTCCGTACAATCAGCTAGCTCCAGCATACGGACGGCACGGTCGCGCAGCGCAACAGCGTCGGCGAGCGATTTCATCTCAAAGCCGAACTCGGCAAGGCCGGGGACAGGTGGCAAGTTGGTTACGCTGCCCAACGCCAATACCAAGTAGTCGTATCCGATGGAACCGGTTCGTTCCGTTTCCGCTAGACGGTAGTGTACCGACCTGGGCTCCACATCCACGCCAACCAGCTCGGCCATCATGAATTTTGCGTGAGGCAGGAAGGCACGTATGGACACTACGGCGTGGCGCGGCTCGAGACTGCCCGTGCCGGCCTCGACGAGTAGCGGCGAAAATACGAAGTAGTTCTGCCGGTCGAGCAGAACAACCTCGGTGTCTCTACCGCGCAACCGACGCTGCAATGCCTGAGCACAATATGCGCCGGCAAACCCTCCACCCACCACGACTATGCGCTGTTTCATCTGACCCGCTTCCTTCCAAGAGCTACTTACGAACTCCGACGCGGCATCGATGGCTTCCAAAATACGTGAACCGCTCTTCAGCGTAAGTGGCGTAATAAGGGGAATCGTTACATTTGATAGCCTCAGTGAAAGGTCGGTAAACATCCGCACGCGCCGCGAAAAGACTGGAAACCCTAATGCCGCAGTCTTGTTTTATGACGGAACGTGCGGCTTCTGCAACGGTATGGTGCGCTTCATCCTCGATCACGAACGATCGAACACACTCCGGTACGCGACCTTGCATGGGAAATCAGGTGCAGCTCTCATCAAGCGGCATCCGTATCTCAGCGAGATTGACTCGGTTATTTGGGTCGAACCGGGCGCAGGGAGGCGGACCGAACAGGTATTCGTGCGATCCGACGCTGCGCTGAGAGTGGCAAGCTACCTCGGCGGATTTTGGCGCATTGGCGTTTTGGGTTGTGTGATCCCTAGGCTCTTCAGAGATGCCGTATACGATTTTGTGGCTCGACACAGACATCGACTCACACGCAGACCAGCTTCTTGTCGCGTCTTAAGCGGGCAGGATCGCTCCAGGTTCCTGGATTAAGACTGCTACCTGGCAATTAACGAACGTTCATACATTCTGAGCCAATGGAATCAATTGTTTTGGGGTTTGCGGTCATCATTGCTGTTGGGATCGGTGCGCAGTGGCTGTCGTGGCGGCTAAAGCTCCCGGCGATACTCTTTCTGCTCGTTACCGGCTTCGTGGCCGGGCCCGTCTCAGGCATCATAGATCCCGACGCGCTGCTAGGTGAGCTGATATTCCCCGTCGTCTCACTCTCAGTCAGCATCATCTTGTTCGAAGGCGGACTGAGTCTCGACATATCCGAGCTGCGGACGATCGGGCGCGCCATCGGCAGGCTCATGACCGTGGGCGTGATCGTGACGTGGGTGCTATCGAGTGTTCTGGCGGTATTGCTGCTCGGACTCGATCTCCCGTTGGCCGCACTGTTCGGTGCCATCCTGGTCGTTACAGGGCCGACCGTAATCATACCGTTGTTGCGTCACATAAGGCCAAGTGCAAGGATAGGCTCGGCGGTGAAGTGGGAAGGAATAGTAAATGACCCCATAGGAGCTATCCTTGCAGTTCTGGTCCTCGACGCAATAGTTGCGGGCGGGCTCGACGCCGGCCTTTCTGCAGCACTGGCCGGAATGTTGCAGGCGGCTCTCGTGGGTGGTGGGCTAGGCCTCGGTGCCGCCGGAGTGATCGTAGTTTTTCTCAAGAGGTACTGATTCCAGACTACCTGCAAAGTGTGGTCGCGCTCGCATTGGCTGTCACCATTTTCGCGCTGTCGAATGAAGTACAACCTGAATCAGGACTCCTGGCAGTCACGATCATGGGAGCGTCACTGGCGAGTCAGAAATCCGTGAGCATCAAACCAATCGTGGAGTTCAAGGCAAACCTGCGAGTCCTGCTGATATCCGGCCTGTTCATCATTTTAGCCGCACGGCTGCCGCTCAGCGATCCCGACTATTGGAGCACCGGAAGCCTGTTGTTTCTTGCTGGCCTGATATTCGTGGTGAGGCCGGTTTCTGTCGGCCTCGCTACCTGGGGAACCGAACTGTCGTGGCGTGAGCGGTTCTTCCTTGCGGCCATTGCGCCTCGAGGGATTGTAGCGGCGGCCGTCGCATCGGTGTTCGCACTGGAGCTGGCACACTACGGATACACAGATGCGTCCCGTCTCGTACCTCTGATATTTCTCGTGATCGTGGGTACGGTTACGGTGTACGGCATCTTCTCTCCGTTGGCCGCTCGCCTCCTTCGTGTTGCGACTCCGAATCCACAGGGTATGCTGGTGATTGGAGCGTCCCCTTGGGTGCGAGAAATTGCTTCATTGCTACAGGAACAAGAGATCAAGGTCATGTTGGTGGATTCAAACTGGGCCAATGTAACTGCCGCGAGGGGAGTTGGGCTGCGCACCTTTTTCACCAACGCTCTCACGGAAGAGGCACTCGAACAAGTTGATTTTGAGATGGACGGCGTGGGGAGGCTACTGGCACTCACTCCAAACGACGAAGTGAATGCCCTTTGCACCCTCCACTATTCGGACCTGTTCGATCGTGTAAACATGTTTCAGCTTCCACCGGAGAGCACCGAAAGGGAGCGCCGACAACGCGGTGTTCCACTGCACCTGCGCGGCCGCTTTCTGTTTCGCGACGATGCGACGTACGAGTACCTGAGCGAGCGATATCGGACGGGTTGGGTGTTCAAGCGCACGCCTCTTACTGAAGAGTTCGATCTCGGTGCCTTCCGCGATCGATACGGCGATGACACC
>CAYTDU010000143.1:0-10224 GCA_964436395.1 uncultured Gemmatimonadaceae bacterium
GTTGTCTTGAGTCGGAGCTTGCGCAAGACACGGCCGCGGTATGTGGTCACCGTCCGCGGGCTGACGTCGAGCCTTGCCCCTATCTCCTTTGCGAGCTTTCCCTCTGCCAAAAGGCACAGCACCGCGTACTCCCGATTCGATAGCTCCTGGTGCGGCGCACTCTCAAAGTCAGGACCCAGTTCAAACACGAGGCGCTCCGCCATCGTATCGGTTAAGTAGCGCCCACCGCGCTTAAGCCGCTCAATCGCCGCCGTCAGCTCCTCGACCTTATGGCTCTTGGAGATATATCCTGCCGCCCCGGCTCTGAGTGCCCGAACGGCCCAATCCTCCTCTGCGTACACGCTGAGCACGAGCACCGGCAACCGGGGACGTAGGTTCTTGACACCCTCGAGCGTTTCGAGGAATCCCGGGCCCGGCATCGAGATGTCGAGCACCAGCACATCGCACTCGCGGCTAGCCACTGCGTGGAGCACTTCCTCACCCGACGCGACCTCCGCAACGATTCGCATGTTTGGCTGTTGTTCAATCACGCGACGCAGCCCCTGGCGCACGATCTCATGGTCGTCGGCGATAATGATACGGGTCATCTCTGTCCGTGGCCTCGACTCAGCGGTCGTATTGAGGTGTTCGCCGAAAGCTCACTCATTTATAGTTTTGCCTTCACTTGTTGGTTCCGCCGCCTGTCGCTGAGTCAGCGGCAAACTCAATCGCACTCGTGTGCCTCCAAACTCACCTGTGTCGAACCGCAGGGTTCCGCCTAGCGCGCGCGCACGTTCGGTCATTCCGAGGAGCCCAAGCGAACCACCAGCGGCCAGAGCTTTGTCTCTCATGCCCACTCCGTCATCCTCCACCGCTAGGGTTAGTTGGCCGGGTCTTTCGTCAAGTAACACAGAGACCCGTTGGGCTGACGCGTGGCGCACAACGTTGGTCAGCGCCTCCTGCATTATCCGGAACACGGCAGTTGTTAGACGATCGTCGTATCTCTTGCGACCCGCCGCCAGTTTGAGCGACGAAGCGATGCCGGACCGCCGCTCGAACAGGCGAACGTACCATTCCACCGCGGATCTCAGACCCAGCGCGTCTAGCATCGGCGGGCGCAGCCGCGCCGAGATGTCTTGTGTCCCCGCGATTAGCTGGTCGGCCAACTCAGCGAGTTCCGCGATTCGCGCACGAACCGTCTCCATTCTTTTCGGTAGACCGTGCGCGATTGCCGCGAGATCCATCTTCATTCCAGAGAGTTTCTGCCCTAGCTCGTCGTGCAGCTCGCGGGCAAGTTCGGCCCGTTCCTCCTCACGCACGTCCTGCAAGCTGGCAGCTAAATTCCGCAGTTGTGCACGAGACTCTTCCAGCAGTTTCTCTGCTTGCATTCGTTCTCGTATTTCCGTCTGCAGTCGCTCGTTGGCGGCCTGCAGCTCGCCCGTTCGCTCGGCCACCAAGTGTTCCAGTTTGTCGCGATATACGTGCAGCTCCTCTGCCACCTTCTTCTGAGAAGTCGCGTCGTGTGCGACCGCATACTGAATGCCTTCCTCCGGCACAGGCCGCGAACACCACCTCAACCACCTGTAAGAGCCGTTCGCGCACCTGTATCTATTCTCGAAGTCAGCTACCGGAATCCCCCGAGCCAGGACATTGTGCATTACATCGGCGGTGGCCTTTCTGTCGTCCGGATGGACAAAATCGAGAAACGGCTTGGACAGTAGGTCTTCTTCCGCGTGCCCCAACACACGGTGAAAGGCAGGATTGACCTTGAGGAAACGCCCGTTGATGTCAGCGATACAGATCATGTCGACCGACGTCGCGAAAATCCTCTCGACATCGTCCTTTGCCTCTTCGAGTTCCGCGGTACGCCGTGCTATTCGTCGCTCCAATGTGGCGTTGAGTTCGCGAATCTCGCGTTCATAGCGTTTGTCTGCAGTGATGTCGCGCGCGAGGACGGCGGCGCCTGTATGCGTCGGGAAGGCAGATAGCTCAAAGACCATCTCCTCGCCGTCCAAATGGTATCTACTCTCGGCGCGGCCGGGTTGCCGCGTTTTTAGCACTCGTTTGTACAGGGAGTCGGCAGCTGTTCCTGCAACTCTGGGAAACAGTTCGTACAGGGACTTTCCTATAGCATCCGCTTCTGTTATGCCGGTCAGCGTCTCGCAAGCCGCGTTCCAATACGTGTACTTGAGATCTATATCTAGAGCAAAGAACGCTTCCTGGATGTTGTCCGCGAGCTCTCTGTATCGCTGCTCGCTGGCCTGCAGCGCAGTCTCTGCCTGTTTTCGGTCGGTGATGTCCTCGACGGAGCCCTCGTAATAACGCGTTTTGCCGGTGTCGTCACGAACCGCTCTGGCGCTTTCTCGAACAAACACCGTCGTGCCAGCTCTATTAGTCCACGCCGTCTCGAATCCACTCACGCGCCCGTCGGTTTCCACGCGGTGCAGAAATTCCGAACGCGGGTGCTCGGGTGGAAATCCTTCAGGCCCCAGATCGCGTTCGACCAGTTCTTCGAAGGACGAAAACCCTAACATCCGCACAAGCGTCGGGTTCGCCATCAGGATTTGGCCATCTGGAGCGGTCCGATATAGACCGACGGTTGCATCCTGATAGATTGCCCTGAAGCGTTCTTCGCTCTCCCGCAGCGCGTGCAGCGTGCGCTTCGACTCCGTCAAGTCACGAACCAGACTCACCCAACCTTGCGTGCGCCCGTGCGGGTCTTCGATAGGGGCCACTGAGTGCTCAGTGGGGAAGACGGTTCCATCCCGTCGCCGCATCTGAAACTCGGGCAGGAAGAAGAAGCCTTGTGCATCCAAAGCGGAATATGCGTGCTTCCTGAATCTTTCCAGCGCTGCCTCATCAACGTGCAGGTTGATCGTTCTAAGTTGCAGCATTTCTTCACGACTGTAGCCGAATGTCGAACAGGCGCCGGCGTTACAGTCGCTGATCTTGCTTGTAGCAGCATCCACGACAAGAAGCGCGTCGCGGATGCTGAGAAACGTTCTCCGCAACAGCTGCTCGCTCTGATGCAGTTCCCTTTCCTTCCGTTGGCGGTTCATCACGTCGCGAGCCTCGCACTCGAACTCGAAATCATTGTCTCCCTCGTTCCTCGAAATCCGTTGATGCCTAGCAACAAAATCCCAACGACGATCAACGCCGTCTGAATCCGTCAGCATTTCTGGCATCACTGCCGCCTCCTCGGGTCGCGCTACCGATGCTCGCCCGTTTCCCACGTACGTTGCCGACGCCGCAGTGCAATGTGCAGATGTGGCGGTCATGTCCACCTCATTGAACAGAACCATGAGCGGATTGGAAACTATGGCGTGCCTTGTTCAGCAACAGTGCGGTGATGGGGCATGAGGGTGCGGAATTGGGACATCTGTTGAAAATCCGGCGGCTGTCCCCCCTGTCCTCGACGATCGACAGCGCGGTGCAGCTTGACCCGGCAGGACATCTACGGAACGTGGGTTCTCAAAATTACCGACCAACGTTCCACAGTCACCTTTCGACGCGTCTCCGCCCAAGCTAAACCCGTTCTCCCACCCCACCAGTGCGCAAATGCGACACCTACCCACGTTTTTTGGGGCATTTGTTTTTAACCGTTTTCAACGATGTCCCCATTGCGCATATCAATGCCCCAAAAACACCCTACCCGGCCAATGCCAAGATCAACATATTTGCGTGGTCGCGATCGAGCTGATCCAAAACTGGCGTTTAGCGCCGGTGCGCCGTTGGCCCCGCCGCCGATGTCAAGTTGGGCTCACCGATGTCCCGGTGAGCAGCGCCCTTCCATACGTGTTATGGTTCGGGCGCTGCACAGATACACCCGATCTCAACGGGTGGGGTGTTTCTTCAGCCAATCGATAAGTGCTTCGCAGTGTTTTTCAGGGTTGTCGATCATGGAATACGTACCTCCTGAACCCTCTATGAGAACCTTCTCGACTCCAGGAATGCACTTCTCCACATACCTGATCTCCGATTGTGTGGCTTCGTTCCCAAGTACTCCCGCCGTTCCCATCAACATGAGGGTGGGTGACTTGATCTTTGGTATTTCATCCGTCAGATCACAATGCTTCATTGCCCCCCAGTGGATCTTGAACGCTTCGCAGGACAGGTTCTTCACGATCATCGGAGCTTCCCATTCCATCATGAGCTTCTGATGTGCAGGATCGGTGAAGGCTGTGGCGATGATGTCAGCCCAGAACTTCATGGTGCCGAGGCCATCACAGAGCCTCATTCCGGCATCGAATACCTCTGATGTGGCTTGTTGCGGTCTAAACCACGGGAAGAAGATCAGACTGGCTGTTCTGTCAGGATACTTGGCTGCGAACCTGACACCGATGTGACTACAGGCGCCGGCATAGATGTGAGCCTTCTTAATGCCCAATTCGTCCATGATGGCCAGAACGTCTGCGGCCTGCTCGGAATAGTCGGTGTAGTTCAAGAGAGGTGGCGGCGCGGATTTTCCGACACCCCTGATGTCATAGTTGATCACTTGGCAGTGGTCTTTGAGAATTGGTGTCATGAAGTCGTGCTGATTGGAGACGAGAGCCATCCCTCCAATGCAGAAGAGGGGCTCGCCTTCGCCTACGCTCTCGTACCAAAGTCTGGCTCCATTTGCTTCTATGTACGGCATTTTGGTTTCCTCCAATAGTGGTCATGGTTCGGTGATTCGATGAAGACCTGTACCAGCGTTACTCGGCGCTCCCCGTTTCGGATTCCCTGCCACGTTTGTCCGACAGAAACGGCAACCGGATTGCGAAGAGCAAGAACTTCGGCCGCAGGGCCTTCAGTACAAGTCGGCGAACCTCGCTAGGAGTGAAGAAGATCTTGGCCTCCCACACACCCATCTTGCCGCCCACGGTGACGATCCTACCATTCGTGAGACCTAGCTCGCTGACGCTGAGGCCCATGTCACCGGCCGGCGATACAATGTTTGCCATTTCGATTCACCTTCCTTCCGGGTTGAACAGTATTTTGGTTCTTGACAGCGATCGGGTCGCCCTCACTCATGCCAGATTTTCATGTGGTTGTGGAACCGCTCGTGCAATACTTCAGCGGGGTAGTATTCGGCGTAGAAATCCTCATCCACGTGGTGTACCAGCGTTGCAATAGGTGCCTGGATCGTGTCCACGAATGCCGGGAATCGTCCGTAGGTGTCGTAGACATAGTTGCAGAAGTCTTTGGTGATCTGAATGACATCTTTGGTCGGCGGCTTTGTACCGCCCAGCACGCGCTGCTTGTCTTTGACAGGCACCGGACCCTTGTATCCCGGGGTTAGCACGCCGTTGTCTCCGTACTTGCCCTCGACGAGGGCATCCACTGCATCATCCATGTTCTTGTAGTACGGCGGACAGAAGGTCTCGACGAGGCCTTTCTTGCCCACCGGGTTGGGCATCCCGTCTTTTCCTGTGACGAAGTTGAACTCGAGTCCCTTCGCCAACGGCGTACCGCCGAGGATGACCATAGGCGTGAATCCGGAGTAACTCAGCACACCGACTCCCATGGCTTCGGCAGTCAGCGCCATGTTCTGGGCCTTGAACTGGCACTGGGCGGTGCTGACGTTCAGCACGAATATCTCCCACATTGAAAGCGTCATGTTCGGGCCGTTCAGCGTCCCGTTGTCGATCCATTTGCCGATTCCCGCAGGTTTGCCGGTCCGGTCGTCAAAGACCTGATAGCCTTCGCAGGCGGCCGCGTAGAGCATGAAGTTGATGTACTCGGCAGCCACATCGACCACTGGGAAGAAGAGGGTGGAGCCCGGCCGGTTGTTGAGCCACTTGTTCGAACTCAACCATCCGGCATCCGGGAACTCCGGACGGTGATCCAAGAACTGGCGTGTTCCCTCCTCGTAGAACTGCATGATTTTGACCCGTTCGGTTGGATCCTGGATTTCAACTACCTTGGTGGCGTCTGGGGGATCGTACAGAAACGCCCCTTTGTCATTGACCCACAGGAGGTAGCTGTGTTGCTCATTGCAGGGCGCCGGGTGAACGCGCCCGTTCCACGAATTGTGGACGTGAGTGATCAATTGTGCCTCACCCAACGCTAGTCCGGAGATGCCGTGACCGGCCCAAGCCAACACCGCGGTTTCTTGATCGGTGAGCGGGATTGGTTCCTTGTCGGATGTGAAGTCGAAGGTGTCGTACTTCAATTCATACCCTTGACCGAAGCGTCGGCTACGACGGTTGGTCAGGGCGTCAAATAGAGAGTAGTTCCAGAGCGTATCCAATCTCCGCTTCAGGATTTCGTCGTCTTTTTTCATTTTGCGCCTCGATTTCTTCAGGTGGTAGGTGCTCGGCCCCCACGGTCTTGAGGGTGTCTCTGGATCGGGACGTGGCCTCTGGAACCCGGGCGAATTCCCGTCCAGAAAGAGTCGGGACGGTCAGAGAAGTGCTTGTGCTAGAATCGAGTTTTGCGGAATCCCTCTTCATCGAGGGCGTGGTCGTCAAAATCGGTTTGAGCGGATTTTTGCTCCCGTCGCACCCCTTCCCTCTCACACGCAAGGTGTTTCGAGACACCTTGCGAAGAACGAATTGGAAGCTATGTGATCCTAGCTGGACTTTCTATTCGCACTTCTACACGGGGGAGGTTCGGGAAACACCTAGAGTGGCGCTTAGTACGACGCAAGTGATGACTTGGTTGCTCGCCGTGGTGGTTGTTTGTCTCTACTGCGAAATCAGATGGACGGCGGGCATGAGGGCGCTGCGCAACCGGCTCAATGCGAGGAAAATCCCGATCGAGCCCGCCGTCTTCGACAGTGCTGAACTAGAAGGCCTTCCGGCTCCCGTGTAGCGCTATTTCCGCGCCGCTTCGCGCGACGAGCCCAACCGCGGGGCAATTGTTGGTGTGCGTCGACTTCATATTCCGGCAGTGGGTGGTGTGATCAACGGCAATTGTCTGTCGCGAAGGCGAATGCCAGCTGTCACCGGTCGCGGTGGTAGGAGGAATAGAGGCAAGCAGCCCCAACGGGACGTGCAGTTAGGATGCGGTGCGCAACGCCTGTCGCACACGACCTATCAACACGCGGTCTACAAACGGCTTTTCGATGAAGTCCACAGCGCCGAGATGCATAGCGGTTACCGCCATTCCAACGTCAGCATCGGAAGCCAGCATGACCACGGGGTAATCCACACCACGACTACGAAGGGCCTTGAGCAGGTCAATCCCGTTGATCCCAGGAAGATGAACTTCCGCGACAACACATCCCGGCGTGTTGAAGTTGGCTTCGTTGAAAAACTGCTCGGCGGAACGATAGCACCTGACTCTAACATTCAGAGTGCCCAAAAGCGTTCGGATACCGTCCAGAACACTCTGATCGCCGTCTACCACGGAAACCGTTGCCACGGTCGTGTCGGAATGGATTTGTTGTTGGGTCGAAATCATTCATTGTTCCGATCAGGTTGTGTCTTTACAGCTACCGCTTGGTCTCGGTCGACCACAGCTTTTATCTACGATGCGAATCCCTGTTAGAAAGGTCGACCAATCCGCGCTCTGCGGAAATCGTGGCTTTTGCGTAGTCAGGTCCGTACCTGATACGTATGAGATCTGGAAAGGACTGGCTGGGGATAGTGAGGACAGCGCATAAGAGTTGGACGTGCCAGCCGGCAGAATGTCGTATCATGGCAACGTAGGATATCACTAGCCCGCCACCGAGGTGGCCCACATATTTACACTCGAGAGGCCAACCTTCCACAACACCAGCGGCCGTTAGGGAATCCCACAATGGAAGAATGTGTGAATGGCGGCGAAGCTGTAGAACTGCGTCACGCGCTCGACGAGAGCGTGAAAGCACTCAAATGTCTCTATGACATGGGTAGAGTTGTTGAGCGCCATCGCGCTTCGCTCGAAACGACAATGCAGGAGATTGTGAATCTCCTCCCGTCATCCTGCGAATACCCAGAGATCGCCTGTGCGCGGATTGTCGTAGACGGAAAGGAGTTCAAGACAGACAACTACTCCGACACTTGCTGGAAACAGGTGGCCGAGTTGCGTGTCCGTCGCGAACCGGCCGGTATTGTCGAAGTCGGCTATCTAGAGCGGCGGCCAACGCGAGCAGAGGGTCCGTTCCTCACAGAAGAACGGGAGCTACTCGACGCGGTCACCCAAAGGACAGGCCACATCGTCGAGCTTCTGCGGGGTGATCAGGCGACTCGTGAACTCCGAGACCGATTGACCCACCTCACGCGCGTCAGCACGATGGGTGAGATGGCGAGCAGCATTGCCCATGAGGTGAACCAACCACTGACGGCGATCGCTACCTATACGCAGGCGTGCGCACGGATGCTTGAGGCTGGCAAAACGGACACAAATGAGATTGTAGAGATTCTGGCACGAGTCACTGACGAAGCCATACGGGCCGGAGACATTATCCACCACTTGAGGAGCCTCGTGCGGGCGCACGACAACAAACGCACCGAGTGTGACGTCAACGAGCTGATTCGAGACGTGGCGCGGCTTGCATCCGTCGATACGCGTCTCCACGACGTAGGACTGAAACTCCAATTGACGGATCCGTTGCCGCCGGTGCTGGCTGATGGTATTCATATCCAACAGGTGGTGCTGAATCTCATTCGCAACGGAGTCGATGCGATGGCGGACTCTGATCCCGAGAACCGCGACATCGTTGTTCGGACCGTGCTGCGTGATGACGGGAAGGTGGAGATGAGTGTGGCTGACACCGGTTGCGGGATACCCCCTGATTGTGAGGAAGGGCTCTTCCAGCCGTTTTTTACCACGAAGCGAAAGGGCATGGGCGTGGGTTTGTCGGTGAGTCGGTCAATTGTGACATCACACGGTGGGCAGATGTGGTTTTCCAAAAACCAAGACCGTGGCACTACCTTCTTCGTGACTATTCCGACGATTGCGGAGGAAGACGATGGCTGAGGCCAAATCTAAAGTCTTTGTCGTTGACGACGATCAGGGCGTACGCGAGTCCATAAGGATTCTGATGCGCTCGATAGGCGTAGACTGAGAGGTCTTCCCATCGGCAGACGCTTTCCTCGAGGAACACGATCCCGACAAGTCGGGATGTCTCGTTCTGGATGTGCGTATGCCCGGAATGAGTGGGCTGAAGTTGCAGGAGCGGCTTGCGTCTACGGGAACGAGGCTGCCTATCATACTCGTCTAGGCGCACGGTGACGTACTGAGACAGAGGAGTATTCTGCAGCCGTAAAGGCATAGTTGCGTAGATGGCTTCCGAGGTGATGGAGCGCGTGCACGCATTGCCCGATGTTCGGCACCTGAAAGCCCTGATTCCGCTCTTGATAGTGCAAACGTATAGATTCCATGGGTTCGGTGTTACTACAGAATCCGCGCTTCCATATGGACTGTTGATGTGCATCGTTGAGAAAGCCAAGGTGGTTGGAATGTCGAACAGTAAACGCTTCCTGGTAGATGTGGGAATACAGGACCTCCCCTTTCCGATGAGGGTGCGATCCCGGGAACATTCGGACGGTCAACCGACCGTGGCGAGCATAAACATCTCTGCGCGAATCATGCAGCGATTTGAGGCGCGCTGGATTGACACGTTCATCCGGGTTTTGCATAGGCACCACGCCGAGGTTGGGATCGAGTGGCTCACAGACAACGTGGATGACTACTTGGACGAACTCAATGCGTCGAAGGTACGGATCGACTTCACCTTCCCGATTTTCGTCGAGAAGATTACGCCGGTGTCCCATGAGAGCTGTCTGGTGAGATACATGTGCACGCGTTCAGCGAGGCTCTACTCCGCTCACACGGAAGCCACTAAATCCCTGCGGCTGGAGATTCCGTGTATTACTACGTATCCAGCCTCATCGCTGGCACTTTCTGGCGGGCTCTTTGGTCAACTCAGCGTATTCGATATCGAGGTCGAGAGTGAAGAGGTCATCTACCCAGAAGACCTCGTGGACATGGTTGACCGACATGCTGTTGCACCTTTGTACTCCTTCCTCACTGAGGTGGATCAGACATTTATCATTGATCAGGTGCACTCGATCGAGAAGAACAGCGTTGTCGTGACCGACGAGGTCAAAGGTGAGTTAGCGCATAATAAGGCTATCACCTCATACACGGTACGTTGCTCGAACTTCGGCATGCTGCGTCCATATAGTACGTTCCTTGCAACCGAGAAGAACAAGTGGGTGCCCGATAGCGGGTGGGAGGAATAGCGGGAAACGGTGGCGAACTGTTTGCTCCCTGCCATGGGTGCTGCGGGCTCCGTCAACTTGACGTGTCGTAGGTAGCAGCGGCGTTTGTTCG
>CAYTDU010000144.1:0-10191 GCA_964436395.1 uncultured Gemmatimonadaceae bacterium
CCTGAGCCAGAATCCTCTCAGACCTATGCCCATCAACAGGAAAAGCGGGACATAGTCGCCAATAAGTTATATGTAACGCAGGTGGGGATTCGCCAACCTTCTGTACAACAGATACGCCAGACCCGCCAAGAAGATCACGGTCGTGGCGAAGAACACGGGAAGGCCGACCTGAAGGAACCCATCGGCGTCTTCAAGAAACGTCACGAATCCCGGAACGGGATTGACCATCAGTCGCAGGTGCCTGATGAGAATGAAAAGCAGCGACCAATGCATCGCCAAAGCGGCAAGCCAAAGCGACAAGTCGGTACCATAGACTACCCGGCCGTCATCCATGTGCTTTGTCTTGGTGTTCCTGAGCAACGACCTGAACAGTAGGATCTCCAACGCCATCCTACCAGCCACGGTCAGAGCATTGTGCGGATTTTCCAGCTTATCGTGTTTGATCCAAGGCAATGATTTCTGCTGCCCACAGGTGGTCGGGATACGGAATGGCACTGGTATGTTCGCCCAGCTCATCACTCGGTATGCGAGCCCACCGAGAAATAGCAGGATCGCCATGTAAGGCAACACAACACCGAATATCCACCCCAAACCCGGCACCGCGCCGAGCAGACCCAGCACGAACAGGCCGCCTACGAATACCAGGGAAACCACTACGTTCATCGGAGATCCTCTCGTCGTTCGTTCACGCCCTCGGACTCTCGTCTTCTTCCTCGGCCCCAATCAGATCGGGACCGTCATCGCGATTGTTCAGTTTGTCGACGATCCACGAAACCCTGCGCCGTATTTCGTTTGTTCTAAGCTCAAAGACCTTTTCCCTACAGTCGACGTACACGTCGAAAGCAGCCAAGGCGACTTCGTCGACCCTTCCTGCAAACAGCAAATACTCATTCGAGACTGTTTGGTCTCTCATATCTGCCCCGGTCTCGTGGCGCACTATCTCTTTCAGTCGAAAGATGAAATCCAAGGCCGCCGAGGCATCAAACTGCTGCACAGCCCGTATTTTGACAATTTCGACCAGGTGTTGGCGGATCTTCTCGGCACCATTCCCCTCGAGGAGAGCCTCGAAGATCGCCAACGTACCCTGTCGTAGACTGTGTCCAACCGGATTCGCGAACTGGTTCTTCTGCTTGGCAAACGCAGCAGAGGCATCCCGAGCGTAAAGAGAAAGCGCCTCGTCGAGCCAGCGCTGGACGATTTGATCTTTGTTCTGCTCGAGCGTTTCCCTGAATGCCAAGACCCAGCTCCGCCGGAATCAGACGCAGCCGGTAGGCTTCGGAAGCCCGGCTACTTTGCAGGCGCCCTTCGCGGGACCGCTCGGGAACAGGTCGTAGATCTCCTTGAGCTTGAAACCGGTCGCTTTGCAAAGCTTGCGGATCATTGGAGCCATGTTGAACTCGAGGTAATATTCCCTCAAATAGTTGACGAGCTTCCAGTGATCTTCCGTCAAGTCGTCTACACCTTCGGTCTTAGCCAAATCTGCTGCAACCGCTTCGTCCCACTGATCCGGATCCTGAATGAATCCGTCTTCGTCGATTTCCATCATCTTGCCACCAAGCTCAACCTCTGCCATCGGTCTCCTCCGTTTTCTTTGTCGACACTACACGCAACGGCGTGCACCGCCTTCCAGAGTACGTTTACCTAACAAATTCAATTACATCGTTGTCGGTGTAACCTCGCGAGTCACAGCGAAGCTGCACCATCATCGCAATGCATGCAACGGGGGGCCGGCAAGCATCTCAGCCGGAGCCAGTCCTGCATCCCGGCCCCCATTGTGTTCGGACATGTCGGTCGAGACTTCATGCCCTCTTACGCTGACCTTGGACTGTCGATCATTCCTTCGATCGACGGTGATCAGATCCAAATCAGCCATTCAGCGACTGGTAATAGTCCATCAGGATCTTCGCTACTTCGGGCCTCGCAAACTCCGGCGGCAGGTCCTCGCCATTGCCGAGCATCTCGCGAACCTTGGTTCCCGACAGGAACACGAAGTCCTCCTTCTTGTGCCCTTCAGGAGCTTCACGCATCATGATCACGTCGCCGACGACCTTCGAATACGCGGTGTGGTCGGCCTCGAAGATCTTGAGCTCCAGCGCGCCCTCGGGCACCTCTTCCTGGAAGATCGTCTGGGCGTCGAACGGCCCGTAGTAATCGCCTACTCCGGCGTGGTCGCGGCCAACGATCAGATGCGAAGCGCCCATGTTCTGGCGGAACACGGCATGCAGAACAGCCTCGCGGGGACCTGCGTAGAGCATGTCGAAACCGTATCCTGTGATCTCTGCGGTGTTCGGCTCGAAATATAATTCGACCATCTTGCGGATTGCCGCGTCGCGAACGTCTGCGGGAATGTCGCCCTTCTTGAGCTTGCCCAGAAGCATGTGGATCACGGCACCGTCGGCGCCAACACGCTCCATCGCGATCTTGACCAGCGCTTCATGTGCGCGGTGCATCGGATTACGTGTCTGGAACGCAACCACCGTCGACCAACCATCCTGCTGCAGCTTATCGCGAATCTGGACGGCTGTGCGGAAGGTCTCTGGAAACTCGTCAGCGAAATACGAGTAACTCAGGACCTGGATCGGACCGGCCACGAAGGTCTTGCCAACAGACATCCAGTTCTTCACGCCAGGATGTTCCGTGTCGTTGGTGCGAAAGATCTTCTCAGCCATCTTCTTCATCTGTTCGTCGGTCGCCTCTTCAACTGAATCGACGTCCTGAATCGCGATGACCGGATTGCCGTCGACGTTCGGATCGAGCAGCGCAATACGCTTTGCACCCGCGATCGCCGAAGCATCTTCAACCACGTTCACGATCGGCACGGGCCAGAAAAGACCGTCGGTCGTCTTCATGTTCTCTGCAACAGACAGAGAATCCGCGAGATTCATGTAACCTTTGAGCGGGTTGAAATAACCCGATCCCATCATCACCGCGTTCGCAGCCGCCTGCGAGCAGACGAGCAGCTTCGGCAGTCCTTCGGCTTCCTTCAGCAACTCGGCACGCTTCGCGTCGTCCGCCACGTATAGTGGGTTCAACGTATCCGAACCATGCGGTTTTACTAGCTGGCCCATGGACCCTTCCTTCCTTTCGTTCGTTTGTTTTTCAGAGGAGGAAGAAGCTGCCGTTCCTCCAGTTACTTACCACCTTGAGCCGATGCAGTCACCGGCACCAAACTCTTTGAATTGCTCACATTTCGTCCCGTGTGCTCAGCATACAGCATCGCAACGGTTCTGTAGACGATATGTGCAAACTTCGAGTAGGGCAGATACACCAGCAGTGCAACCACACCCACCAGATGAATGAAATAGATCGTGTATGCCGTTGTGGTCAGCCAGGCGACATCGGCAGGTTCGCCCACGAACCGGAGAATCTCCGTGAACACTCCCGAGACGCCTACGAACAGCAGCAGCCAAACGAATGTCCAATCAAACGCAGTACTGATCGGAGCATCGTCGCCGCCACCAAGGCGATCGCTGATGGCCTTCACACTCCCGTAGATGAGCAGTACCGCACCGACGTTCGCAAGAATCTTCATTGGATGCAGCAAGCTGAACGGATACATCGAGTCGATGCCCAGCATCGGATTGACGTATAGGTCGAGCACCGCCCAGACAGTAACCACAAACAACGCAACGAAGCCGTAGAATGCAGTTAGGTGCGCAATCCTGCGCGCGGCATGGCTGGTGCACTTCCCGAACCTGTCGTGCACCAAAATCGACTTCACCACATTGGTGAGGCTAGGCAGCAAACCCAGCGCAGCTGTTTTGGCTCCCTCCGACTCATCGAATGCCTTCATGGCGTTCCAAAACCGGAGCGCCCCCACCAGAACGACAAGAGCTGCAAGTCCAGTGAGGGCCGAGAAGTACCCGATCAACAACCAATGCGGGAAGAAATCGGCATAAAACTCGTGGTGCGGCTCACCGAATGGAAGAGCCGCCTCCAACGGTCCGCGAACGATCAATGCGAACCCCACGAGGAAAGCCGCAATTAACAGCATAAACGGCAACGTCTTTGCGTGATTCATCCATACCGCGAGGAACTTTGGTATTGCATAGTGCTTCACGGCTTCGTGCCGCACGGCCGCCAGAACATCCCCCGGCCGCGCACCACGCAGGCAATGAACTGAGCAGTCATTGCACTGGTGGCAGAGCCAAACATCGGGATCGGCAACGAGCTTGTCTTTCAGCCCCCACTGAGCCCAGAGCATTTCCTTGCGTGGAAACGGCGTACGTCCAGTCGACAGCTCGCATACAACCGAGCATGTCGCGCATTGGACGCACTTTTTCACGTCCGCGCCGCCTTCGGCGAGGATATTCTTCAGGAATTCCCGGTCCGGTCTCAGGACAATTGCATCTGCCATTGTGAGAATCCTCCCTCGAAGTCCTGAGAGCCCAACTATTCCTTGAACGGGTTCAGACCGATCTCGTCGATCTGTTCCGCGAACTCGTTAATTATCGCCGGCAGCCTCTCGAACTCGTCGATGCCGAGTTGTTCGAGTCGCACTCGTTCTTCCTCGAGCGCCAGCTGCTGCAGTTTTTCCTGTACGTTCTTGCCGCGCGTCTCCATCAATTCACTTCCGCGTACGAAGTGGCACTGGTAGTTCTCGCCCGATTTGCATCCAACCAACAGGATTCCATCGTACCCCTGAGACATCGCATCGGCTATCCATACGATGTTTACTGAACCCAGGCAGCGGACTGGAATGAACCGTATGAACGCGCTGTGTTGAATGCGATTTAGTCCTGCCACGTCCAGGGCCGGGTATGCGTCATTCTCGCAAAGCAGACCGAGCAAGCGCGGCTTCTCTTCAAACTCATCGGGAATCTCAACCGACTTGATCATCGATGAGATGATATCAACCGAGTAGTCCTTGAACGAAATGATCCGCTCGGGGCAAGCTCCCATGCAAATGCCGCAGCGACGGCACCGCGTCAAGTTCACCTTTGGCGTACCCTTCTCGTCCTCGTTGAGCGAGCCGAACGGGCACTCTTCGGTGCATCGTTTACAGCTTGTGCAACGCTGCAGCGCAAAATCAGGATACGATTGATCTTCCCAACGCGGGTGCATCGCCATACCGCGTGTGGCGAGTTCGACGCTCTGGATCGCCTTCAACGCCGCGCCTGCAGCGTCTTCCCTACTCGCCACGGAATCGTTGGGTGCGCGGGCGCAACCCGCCGCGTAGATGCCGGTGCGACGACTTTCGTACGGGAAACAGATGAAATGAGAGTCGGGGAACTCGTACTTGAGCGACGGCAAATCCGGTCCTTGCCGATAGTCGAGATTCAATATCTCAGTACCCTCGTGCGCCTTGAGTTCCTCATATGTCGCCTTGGCTGCTTCCAGCTGGGCTCCTGCCTCGCCCTTGGCTATGATGGCCTTGGCGTCCTCGACCTTGCGAATCGCTTCGCCGTCAGCCGCATTCGGCACCATACCCGTCGCGAGGACCACGAGATCTGCCTCGATCTGAATTTTCTCACCAAGCAGCGTATTCTCCATGTTGACTACGAGATCGTCGCCACTCCCTTCAGTGACGGAAACAACATCGCCCTTGGTGAAATAGATCTCGGAGTCTTCCTGAGCCCTGCGGTAGAAGTCTTCGTACTGTCCCGGTGATCTCAGGTCTTTATAGAGGATGAACGCCTGCGTCTCACTATCCAACTCCCGGGCCAGCATTGCCTGCTTCAACGACACTCGGCAGCACACTGCCGAGCAATAAGGTAGATGCTCTTTGTCGCGCGACCCGGCACATTGGACAAAGGCTATCTTCCGGGCAGGCTTTCCGTCGGACGGACGAGTGATCTTTCCGGTCGCGGACAACTCCTCCATTTCAACGTTGGTGATGACGTTCTGGAAACCGTAACCTAAGTGTTCCAACTTCGACGCGTCGTAAGGTCTCCAACCGGTGGCTTGAACGATCGCTCCGACGCGGAATTCGACTTTCGAGCCGTTACTCTTGAGCGAAACATCGAACTGACCGGGCTGTCCGACGATCTTGTCGATCGTCGAGCTCTTGTGGACGGTGATTCGTTCGTTGCCTTCTATCTCGGCGATTTCCGCATTCAAGTCGGGAGTTTCGAGTTCCCTATAGGGAGCACGCGTCGGGTAGACTTTCGCCCATTTGCGTACCTGGCCACCGAGTTGTTCTTCCTTCTCTACCAACACCACTTCATATCCAGCTTTGGCGGCGTCTGAAGCGGCGGTCATGCCGGCAGGGCCACCACCTACAACGAGGATCGTCTTGTCGATTTCGGCTTCGAACGGCTCGGGAAGAGCCGACTTCTTAGCACGCGTGATGCCCATCCTCATGTAGTCTTCGGCGAGCATCTGCGTGTCTTCGTCGTTCGGCTCGTGGCTCCACACAACCATCTCGCGGAGATTCACGCGTTCTGTCAAGCAACCATCGAAGGTGAATGTGTCGACGTTGAACCGGGGCGAACACCCTGCAATCACGAGGGTGTTTGCACCATCTTGAATGTCCTTCTTGATCAACTCCACGCCTTCATCGCCGCAGAGATACTCATGCGTCCGACAAAGACCTACATTCATCTCGTCGGTGGCGATTTTTTCCAATGCCTCGACTTCCACGCACTTACCGATATCACAACCCTGACAGATCCAGACAGCGACTTTTTTCTCTGTATTTTCCACTTTATTACTCCCCGCAACTCTGCAAGGCTTTCAAGGCAGCACCAGTAGCATCCCGCACACAAGCCGCGACATCGACCGGCCGCTTGGCACACCCTGCGGCCAGCATTCCTGCCATGGGTTGTTCGTCCACGAGAAAGCCGTGCTCGTCTCTCTCCAATGTGCCACCGTTGTCGAAGTTGACCGAAACGCCGGCAGGAACGAGACCTGTTGCCAACACAACGAGATTGACCTTCTGCTCAATCCGCTCACCCGTCAAGGTGTCTTCGGCTTGGAGTACTACGTCGCCGTTTGCGGAGTCCTCTGCAATCTTCGCCACCTTACCCTTGACCAAATGGAGCTTCTCGTCCTCCTGACACATCTGATAGAAGTCTTCCAGTCTGCCTGGGGCTCGAATATCGATGTAGAAGATGAAGATCTCAGCATCCGGATACTGCTCGCGCACATACCGAGTCTGTTTGAGCGATGCCAAGCAACAGACACCGGAGCAGTGCTTGAGGTAGTTCTCGTCGCGCGATCCGGCACATTGCACGAATGCGATGGTCTCGATCTCTTTCTCGTCAGACGGTCGCGTGATCTTGCCACCGGTAGGGCCGTCGACAGATGCGAGTCGCTCCATCATCAGGTTGGTGATCACGTTCTTGTACTTGCCGAATCCGAGACCGTCGAACTTCGTTGCGTCTGGCTGATCCCATCCCGTTGCCCAGACCACCGACTGAACTTCGAGCTCCATCGTCTCAAGGCTCATGTCGAGCTCGATCGCACCGTACCGACATACTTCGACGCACTTGCCACATTCGGCACCCGTACACACGCTATCGTCGATAACGTACTGAACCGGATAGGCCATCTTGAATGGCATGTAGATCGCCTTCGTGGTGCTCATCCCGCAGTCAAAATCGTTGGAACGTTCGATCGGGCAGGCCTCCACACATTCTCCGCAAGCAGTGCACTTGCTGTTCACTCGCCTCGGCTGCCGTTTGACCGTCACCTTATAGTGACCTTCATCGCCAGCGATCTTTTCGACCTCTGAGAGGGTGAGACAACGTATGCTGGAGCTGGTCCTTATGCGCCGCAGATTGATTTCCAATCCGCAAGACGGCGGACACAGCTTCGGGAAGTAATTGTGCATTTGGGCGACGCGACCGCCCAAGTAAGGGTTCTTCTCTACAAGCACGACCTCGCAACCAGCTTCGGAAGCTTCTATCGCGGCAGTGATACCGCTGATACCGCCTCCGACCACGAGGACCGTACCACGTTTGCCGTTTCCACTCATGATTTATCCTTTTCAGGAGCCTTGTTACCCGACTCCGTGCCAAACACGCTACGTTTGTCGAGGCTTCCTTTGTACGCCTCGGCAACATCGGGCTTCATCTTCATCGTCTTCTCGCCGAACAGACTGAACTGTAACCACAGATAACCAAACCGCAGCAGTTCCTCGTCGTCCGTCCGCATTGCCTCCACGAACTCCTCGTCGATCTCGAAGCGCTGCAGCAGCGTGCTCTCGAACACGAATTCCCTGAACTTGTCCAGGTCGTAGCACGCGGTGAACAGCATGTGCATTTTCTCAGGGGAGAGCGCCGAGTCTTCATCTTCGAAGAACTCGTTGAGTGTCAGTTCCTTGTAGCCGTCACCCCAACGGTCGTACTCGTAGATCCCCTGATTATCGAGCCACTCGCGAACAGTCCACTCTTTGTCCTCATCGAACCCCTTGCATACCTCTTCCTGAAGCAGAAAGTAGAACTTTTCGCCACCCCAACCGTCCGGTGTGTCTTTCTGGGCCGCCATACCCAATGGGTACATGCGACAAGGCCAGGGTCGGTCCGAGTAGACGCCGCAGCCTTCTTCCGTGAGAAACTGGCAGGAATTCGTCTCATCGTCGTTCATTCGTAGAACAACCACCGGGGTCTTCATGTCTTTCTGAACGGGCAGAATCGCATATTTTTCGAGGAATTCACTCGACGTCATCCCGAGACGGTTCTTCAGTCGTAGAACATCATACGGTGAGAGGAAGATATTCACATCATGGCAGCATCGATTGAAACACGACACGCCGGGATGACATCCAAACTTGAACGTGTCATCCAATCCGAGCCTCGGGCTGTCCTCCAAGATCTTCTCTTGGAGGCTCTGCTTCTGCTCGTCATAATCGGGGGCGTGGTCTTTTTCACTCACTAGGCGTCTCCTTCTGCCTCATCGACAATCATTTCGCGTGTTGCTGCGTCCGACCAAACTGGAAGCGGTGAAGCGGCGCCTGTAGAGGGATTGACAGCGTACCGATACGAAGCGTTCTGCTTGAACTGCTCCTTCATCCAACTCCATCCACTCTTGTAATAGGAACAGTCATTATTGAAACACACAAAAAAGAACTCCTCGTCCCAAGAGGCATCAACCGGCACACGCCATTTGCTCAGGCGAGTTCCGCAATGGGGGCAAGTTCGTGAGAATTCCGTCATTGGGTTCCTCGGTCGATCATCATAATGTCATGCCGGCCTGGAAACCGTCCCTCGCCCAGCTGCGAAAGTCCGAATGCCTTTCGGAGACAAAAAGTTTCAGTAGGAGTCCAGGGGTGGAACCTAAGGGCACCGCGGCGCGGTGCCCCAAGATCCCATGTACCATGAAGCCGTAATCAGACTGAGATGTACTTAACCGGCTTCTTCATCATCTCCCACTCACCCGTGTTTCTGTCATACTTGCAGTTGCAGAAAGCCAGCCAATTGTCATTGTCAATGGACGGCTTGTCAGATCTGAAGTAATAACCGGGCCAGCGGGTTTCCTCGCGGAACAGGATCGAGCGCATATGCGCGTCGGCCTGATACAACCGGTGTACGTTCTCCCAACAGCGCATCAACTCATGCAGGCTCGAGGCCGCTTGGTTCTCAGCATCTTCCTTCAAGTAACCGAGCAACTCCATACCCTTCTCGAGCAGCTTGTCACTGGTCATGAACTGTGAAGATACACCACCCGCGTACTCGTCCATGATCTTCTGCAGACGATACATGAACTGCTTGGCGCGGATGTAGTTCGGGTTGACCTCAGGATCGGTCGTAGCACCCTTGTGCTCTTCGAAGACGTCCAACGGCTTCAGAATCATCGCAGTCAGTTCGTCGACCTGTGCCTGATCTACGTTGGGTGCAGCATTGTTGTCCATGATGTACGCACATGCCGCTTTGGCACCAATACGACCCTCAGTAAACGAGCCCGATGAGAACTTGTGGCTGGAAGCACCTGACGCGTCGCCAGCGGCAAACATGCCCGGTACCGTCGTCATGCTCGGATAGCCCCAGAAGTACTCGTCCTTGGTCTCTGCGGTCTGCAGATCTTCAGGGCCCGAGACCCAGGCACCCGAGGCACCGGAGTGCGAGCCGATGAAGTAAGGATCGCAAGCCATGATCTCAGACGGCTTCTTCTCTGGCTCGACGTTCGAGGCCGCCCACAGAATGGCCTGCGAAATCGTCATATCGAGGAAGTCTTCCCATGCTTCTGCCTCAAGTCCCTTCAGCTTCCTCTTGGCAGCCTTCTCATCGGGAGACTGATCCGCGATGCGCT
>CAYTDU010000145.1:0-10148 GCA_964436395.1 uncultured Gemmatimonadaceae bacterium
ATCGAGATGTTCTGAGCAAGCTCACACGGAGAGCACCCCGCTAGCTTGTGGTGAGGTGCTTTTCACACCATAATAGCCTCCGACCAAGCAGGATCAGACCCTTACTGATGGCGGGGCGAGCTTACTCCCATGCACAACGACCCGGTTCTGACGATTGTCATTGCAGTCGTGGCACTGCTGCTGGTCGCGGCGGTAGCCGCGATGGGGTTCCGCCGCTTGCACCTCCCGTTCACGGTCGGTCTGGTGGTGGTAGGAATTGCAATAGGTCTGCTCGCGGAGCGAGTAGCGTTTCTTACTCCACTGCACGAAGTCACGCTCTCGCCGGAACTCATTCTGTTCGTCTTCTTGCCGACACTGATCTTCGAGTCCGCTTACGCACTCGACGGCAGGCTACTCTCTAAGAATCTCGCGCCGGTCCTTTCACTTGCTGTGCCGGGCCTGCTGCTCTCGACCGGCATAGTCGGTGCGCTCGTTTTCCTTTTCACTCCGCTCGGATGGGGGCCGGCTCTCCTATTTGGTGCCCTGATTGCTGCAACCGACCCGGTCGCAGTAATAGCTCTGTTCAAAGAGGTGGGTGCTCCCAAACGGCTGGCTATTCTCGTAGAGGGTGAGAGCCTGTTCAACGACGCCACTGCTATCGTGCTGTTCAAGATCTTACTGGGTGTCGTGACAGCCGGAACGTTTGGGTGGACAACGATCGGTACCGGCACAATCGACTTCTTCGTCGTGTTCGCGGGAGGTCTCCTTGTCGGTTTGGGCATCGGCTACATAATGGTTGTGGCCCTCCGGTTTGCAGACGACGATCCGTTGGTTGAAGTTGCCCTGTCGACGGTGGTTGCGTACACCGCATTTCTTCTTGCAGATCATTATCTGCATGTATCCGGAGTGATGGCGACAGTTGGCGCGGGCATCGTGGTTGGCACCTACGGATCGACTCGATTCACACCAGAGGTGAAGTCGTACCTCCATCGGTTCTGGGATTTTGCGGCGTTCGTCGCCAACAGTCTGATATTCCTGTTAGTTGGAATGAGCATTAGCCCTCAGCTGCTATGGGAGTACATCGGCCCGCTGGGGTTCACCATCCTCGCAGTCCTGTTGGCCCGTGCGGTAACCGTGTACTGCATAGTTCCAGTCATTGGTAGGCTGCCCGGTGCAGAACCCATTGGGCTGAGGTATCAAACCGTACTCTTTTGGGGAGGATTGAAAGGCGCAGTAGCGCTCGCGTTGGCACTCAGCCTGCCACACAACTTTCCCTACCACGACTTGATAGTCACGCTCGCGCTCGGCGTGGTCCTCTTTACACTTCTGGTGGGTGGTGTGACGACAGGCCCCCTCATTCGACTGCTGGGACTGAACCGCCCCTCGTTGGCTGAGAGGTTGGCGAAGGCCAGTGCCGTGCTGGCCGCGAAACGCGAGGGACTTGCTCGTATGGACGAGCTCGAATCGGTAGGCCACTACTCGCGACAACTTCTTCAGCAGCTTAGAGACGATTACGAAGAGCAGGTAAACGAAGCGCAGCACGTCTTGGCAAGAGTGCGAGAGGAGGCCGAAGCGGACTCGACGGTCATGCTGCAGGTTCTGTGGTCCGAAGCACTATCGGTGGAACGAACAACGTATCGCGAGATGTTCGACCGCGGCGCCGTTTCGGAGCCGGTGTTTCGAGAACTCGAATTGGCTAACGATTTGCAGCGCGACATTCTCAAGCGTGGAGAGGTGCCGACCGATTTCTCATCCTCCGCGCCACTCGAGGTCCGAGCGGAAGGCTGGATTGTCGCACTGATCCAGCGGGTGCTACCCCGTTCGCGGTTTGTAGAGAGATTCCGGCGCAGGGAACTCGCCGCGAAGCACGAGAGCTTCAGTGCGGTGCTCGCAGCTACGGGCCGAGTCGTAACCGAGATCAACCGCCTGGCGGATTTGAGTGGTGTCGATCCCTCCGTCGCGCGAAAGTGCCGAGAACAATTCGAATCCCGAGGCAAGACGGCAATTGAGCAAATCGACTCCATCGCACAGGTGTTCCCCGAATATGTTCAGGCCGTGCAGACCCTCACGGCGCGAAGAATCGCGCTTGATGCCGAGGTCGTAGCGGTTGAGCAGCTCGCCGCGGCTGGCGGTATACCCGACTCGGTCGCCAACTCGGTTCGTGCAGGCGTGGACAAGCACTACAGAGAGCTAGCCCGTCAGCCCCTCTCGGCACTGGAATCAAACCCGGAAGAGCTGCTCAAACGGGTGCCCATGTTCGAGAGGCTGGATGATGCGGACTTCCAGCGCTTAGTAGACGCCCTCGTACCCAGAACCGTACTGGCGGGCGAGAAGATCATTCAGCAAGGAGAACGAGGAAGATCTCTGTTTCTCATTGCACGGGGCGTTGTTGCAGTTCTCGTTACAAAAAGCACCAAATCGGCAGCGCGCGTCGCATCTCTGCATGCGGGCGAGTTCTTCGGTGAACGAGCTCTCCTAACCGACGAGCCGAGGAATGCGACGGTGATGGCGGCAACGGACTGTCGGTTGTTCGAGCTATCAAGGCGCGACGTAGAGGCGCTATGTGAAGTATGCGATGGTGTCAAAGATGCCCTGCAGACTGCAGCGCGAGAGCGAGAGGTCAGACCCACGGCGGAGTTTTCCAAGTGACCGCGACCGCCCGCGTAGACTCCCATCTCGTATGGATCGTCTCCAATTCGGCAGCGGCACTGCTCTCGATTGCGATGTTCGTGACTATCGCGGGGAGATTTGGACGCAACTTGCGACGGCTGGCGAGAATGGAGCCAGGAAGGAGAAGAAAAGTGCCCCCAAGGGGAGTCGAACCCCTGCCTTCACCTTGAAAGAGTGGTGTCCTTACCGCTAGACGATGGGGGCGGCACTCACGAGCAACGCTAGGCGTTGTCCGTCTAAAGATTTGATAGCGGTAACGGGATTCGAACCCGTGTTTTAGCCTTGAGAGGGCTACGTCCTAGTCCCCTAGACGATACCGCCAAGTCAGCCCAAAATACGGGCGAGACACAATATCACCCCTTTGATGTTCGAGACGCAAGATATCGGCCACAATCCACGGTTTCCGCGGCCTTGCGCTCCACGACCCCTATGTGCCTATTATAGCCGAAATAGCCCTACGAGACCCTCATAGAAGAGTTTTGACACCATGAAAGCATGCGCGCTATGGCCGAATCTCGTTGGAATGTTTCGCCTATTGTGGCCTCATTAGCCTTGACCGCATATGGGGGCTCGGACTGCGATCGGGGACGCGGGCAACCGGGCCACGCTCGACTTTCTCGACGGAGTGATCGAATCAGTGCCTGAGGCTCGAGAGTTGCGACACCGCATCGAGCATGCGCAGGTCCTCCATCTGCAGGTGGGGCACGCAGATCACGACAGATTGCTCGCTGGTTCTGTCGTGCTGACCGTGGTGGGTGGCAGCGTCGTGCACAGAGGATTCGACTAGCGCGATGAGCCGCATAACCGTCATGGGGCGGAAGGGCAGTACCCCTCAGAACAGCGATCCCGGCAAACGCCCACCGCACGGGACGAGCCACGAATTCTATCGACTGAGGCGGCGGCTGACGATCGCCGCAATCGCCCTGACATCGGTAATCGCGGTTGGTTCCATCGGGTATATGATCATCGGTGCGGATGAGCACGGCCTTATCGACGCCATCTACATGACCGTAATCACCCTCACGACTGTCGGGTTCGGAGAAATCATCGACATGACCAACAACCCGACCGGGCGAGTTTTCACCGTACTGCTGTTGCTGGTCGGTATGGGGATCGTGGCGTACTCAATTCCCTTGATGGCCGCCTTTGTTATCGAGGGGCAGCTTTCCCACACCTTCTTTCGACGACGCATGCTGAAGAGAGTAGCGCAAATGACCAACCACTACGTGGTTTGCGGCGACACTCCGGCCGCAGCACATGTTGCGAGCGAACTGTTGCGAACTGGACGAGAGGTAGTTCTGGCTGGCATTGCAGAAGACAGCGCGATTCTGACTCACGATGAGTTGAGCGGCTTACCCGTAGTATCAGGTGACCCGAGCGACGACGAAGTCCTCATGAGTGTGAAGATTCAAAGTGCGGCTGGACTGGTGGCATGCATGGAGTCAGACAAGGACAATGTGCTGGTGGTGCTAACAGCGCGTCGTCTGGCTCGCGGTCTGCGGATTGTTGCCGCGGCCGAAAAGATGGATGTCGACCCCAAGCTCCGAGCTGCAGGCGCAGATGCAGTGGTTTGCGCAAGTAAGATCGGGGGCCTGCGTATGGCCTCCGAGCTAGTGAGGCCCAAAGTGGTTTCCTTCCTCGACCAGATGCTGCGCGACAAACGGAGTAGCTTGCGTGTTGAAGAAATGCCCGTCCCACACATCCGCTCCAGCACGGTCTCACTGTCATCTGGGAAACTCGACGAAGTTGTTGGCGCCGTCTTGCTGGCCATACAGCGGCATGGTAGCGATCAATACGAGTTCGACCCACCTTCAGAAACTCCGCTGGAATCCGGTATGACCCTCATCGTCATGGCAGATGCAGAGGGGCGGAAACGGATTGAGGAGAAGCTCAGACAGTTGGCATAACAGGGATCCTGACACGATTCGGAACCTAGTGTTCGCTCGGAACGTAAGATTACATAGATCGTCTCTCGTACCGACCGGTAAACAGCAAGGGGGGTACTCGATGCTGAACATTATGGATTTCTTGACAGGTCGAGTTCTCGAGACCAAACCTGGTCCCGTATCCAGGCGTCCTCCCTGTACACCAGATATCCCGAGGGATCCTGAACCCGTCCGCCCACCCGAACCGTTTTGTACGACTGGACCCGACGTTGGCAAACTTGCCAAGAGCCTAAAAAAACGATCGAAATCGAAGCAGAAATAAAGGCCGAGGGCAGTTGCCCCAGCGAGAGATTATGCCGGCGATTCTCCCAAGAAGACCGAGATGACCTCGTCCAGTTCCAATATGCGGTCGGCTATCGCTTCCGTGAGACGCACAGCAATACCCTCCACAGCTTTGCCGCATTCGGCCAGAAGCTTTCGGTACTCCTGATCCTTGTCGCCAAACTCGCCATAGATGACCGCGTCCATCCAGGCATCGAAGACTTCGCTGTGCGGCACTTCGCGATCATTGAGGATCGTGTGGGACGCCATGTAGGTCATGACCTTTTCGTACCGATCCATCACATCAGCGAAGTGCTCGGCGAGTTCGCCCGAAACTGATTCTTGGAGGATCTTGCAAGTTCGGCGGAAGCTCACGCGGTCGGAGTCTTTCGACGCGCGCCGAACCGGGAGGCAAAGCGGCCTGTAGGCAGCTAGAATGTCCTTCGATTCCAAATAACCGTGCACGATACGCATCTCACCGCTCGACTCCTGCACGGCGGCAAAGCCTGCTTTGACCTCATCGGCCAAGCTTTGGAATGTCTTGAGGGCGGTTACGTCCATTGCCTCTATGGTCTAGTCAGGTGCATGGATTCTAAGTTCGTATATGCAAAAATGATCGAACGATCGGTTGGCCACCACCCTCAGGTGATTTTGCGGCCGCCGCCTGGCAACCAAAGGTACGACGTCGTATCGTTCCGCAACCTCTAACAAAGTCAAGACCATCACAATGTAAGCCGGAGCAAAGCCATGCGAACGCTCTCGATATCGTCGGTATTGCTGTTTTTCTTGGTCATCCATCTTCCTGCCACAGCACAACAAGTTGGCCCGGAACACGGTGCGCTCGTAATTGTCGGTGGAGCAATGCGTGATCAGGCCATAGTGGAGCGTTTCCTCGATCTCGCCGGGGGGCCAGATGCACCGATCGTATTGATCCCAACAGCCGGTGGAGCTGATGAGTACGATCAGTATTGGAGAGGTCAGCGCCAGTTCAAAGCTGCCGGCGCCACTGACTTCTATGTTCTCCACACCTACGATCCCGCCGTCGCAAACACCGAGGAATTCGTGGAACCGATCAAGAGTGCCCGCGGCGTCTGGTTCGGAGGCGGACGTCAGTGGCGCCTGGCAGATGTTTACCTCGGCACTCGGGTGCACGAAGAGTTGCGTGCATTACTCGACAGAGGAGGTGTAATCGGCGGTTCGTCTGCCGGCGCCACAATCCAAGGTTCCTACCTGGCGCGGGGCGACACAGAGACCAACACAATAATGATGGGTGACCATGTCGAGGGCATGGCGTTCATCAAGAATGTTGCTATCGACCAGCACTTACTCAGACGCAACAGGCAGTTCGATCTGATCGAGGTAATCGAAACCTTCCCGGAAATGCTCGGGATCGGATTGGACGAAAACACCGCAATTGTTGTGCAAGGTGACCGGTTTGAAGTAATTGGCCAGAGCTACGTGGCAATCTTCGACCACAATCGGAGTATCGACACAGGTGGATCGTTCTACTTCCTGTCACCCGGAGACTCATTTGACCTCGTGACGCGCGAAGCGTTCCGCCCGCGTACCGAGCGTGCACCGCTCGATCGAGTTGTTGAGCGCAAGTGGCCTGGGGAACCTTAACCTCCCCCCAGCTCTCGGTGTCGAAAACAGGTAACGAGGTGATCGTTAACCAGGCCGCCAGCCTGCATGTAGGCGTAGCAGATCGTCGAACCAACGAACTTGAAACCGTGCTCCCTTAGTGCCGCGCTCATACGGTCAGACTGCTTCGTTCGTGATGGTACCTGTTCGAGCTTCTTCCACTTGTTCTGGCGTGTTCGACCACCCACGAACTGCCATATGAAGGCGTCGAACGAGCCGAATTCTTCCTGGACTTTCAGGAAACACTGAGCGTTGGAGATGGTTGATGTGATCTTGAGGCGATTTCGTACGATACCCTTGTCAACCAACAATCGTTCGACCTTTTGCCCAGAATAGCGAGCCACCTTCGCTGCTGCAAAGTTGTCGAAGGCGCTGCGGAAACTCTCGCGCTTCGCGAGAATCGTCGACCAACTGAGGCCGGCTTGAAAGGCGTCGAGAACCAAGAACTCGAAGTGCTTGCGATCGTCGTGGACAGGGACTCCCCACTCCTCGTCATGATAGGCAATCATTAGCCTGTCTTCTCTTGGCCAGGGACAGAGCATACTGTGTCATCTCGGACGAAAGATGTGTCTGGGTCTTTCAGTCTCGTGCTCGATGAGGCAAACTACATACTTTCCTGTCGCATTCAACGACGGGCATTCTGGTAAGAGTGCGAGGTTGAGTACTCCCCAACTGTTCGCCCGTGACACATCTTTGGAATAGACAGGTCCACGCACGTTTTCACAACAAACCGGAGGTTGTCATGGAACGCAGGGCCTTCATGCACTCGGGGCTCGCACTCGGTGTGGCCAGCTTCACCGGTGTCTCAACATCACGACTCCACGCACACTCCAGATCTCGCCGCGGCGCTGACGACGGCCCAATCAAACTCAGCTCCAACGAAAACGCCTTGGGCCTGTGCCCTGATGCACGACAGGCGGTCATCGATGGAATCGAACACGCAAACCGATATCCACGGGCTTCGAAGATAGCCGTAATCGAAGCTCTTGCCGCGAAACACGGAGTCTCGTCGGATTGCATCCTTCTCGGAAACGGGTCGACTGAGGTCCTGCAGATGATGGTGCAGGCTACGGCATCCCGCCGCAGCAAACTCATTGCTGCGGAACCGACGTTCGAGGCCGTCACTGGATACAGCCTGCCCGAGACGTACGAGCGTGAGTTTGTGCCATTAGATGATCGGCTCGCCCACGACATTGGGAGGATGCGCGAGCTGGCAGAGCGTTCTTGGGATCCAGTGCTGGCATACATATGCAACCCCAACAACCCTACCGGGACCCTGACGCCGTGCAGCGAGGTAGACGAGTGGATCGAGTCGGCTCCCGAAAACGTCCGCTTCCTCGTTGATGAAGCATACTTCGAATACGTGCACGATCCCACGTATTCATCGTGCATTGGGTGGATCATGGATAAGCCCAACGTCGTGGTCGTACGGACGTTCTCAAAGATCTACGGCATGGCAGGCATACGGCTCGGGTACGGTGTCGCACACCCCGACACAGTGAAGCACCTCGCTCAGTTTGCTGCTGACACCAACACCAACGAACTCGCTTTGCGAGCCGGCCTCGCCTCACTCAATGATGAGGGACTCGTTGAGCGCAGCGTCGAGACGAACAGGCATGGAGTTGAGATTGTCCGTGAAGTCTTGGGTGAGCTGGAATTGGAGGTACTTCCCAGCCATACGAATTTCGTAATGCACCGCATTAGCGGTGATCTGCAAACATACATAGGACGGATGCGTGAGCACGGAATATTGGTCGGCCGCCCATTCCCTCCAATGCTCTCTTACAATCGTCTGTCGATCGGCTTGCCGGAGGAGATGGAAACGTTTGCAGAAACGCTCAGGGAGTTTCGACGGCAAAGTTGGGTGTGAGCAGGAAAACCACCCCAACCCGTGGGAGCGAGCGGAGTGGCGGTAGAGTAGGATAGGGAGAATGAACGGCGTCGGCAGCAAGCGTGGGATGTTCCTTGTTGGACATTGGATGTTCTAGTGCTATGGAGAGAAACGTGAGAAAAACGCTGGTTATCGCAAGCTTAGTTGTGTTGACAACCTCGGTCGCAGTGGCCCAGGAACAAGAGCGCCGCCCGATGACGACAGACGACGGTCTGAACATGGTGAGCGTAGGCGGTGCGTTGTTGTCACCCGATGGAGAGTGGGTGCTCTATTCGAAATCGGAACTCAACTGGAAGGAAAACAAACGCAAGACAACCTATCACATGGTTCCGGTCAGCGGCGGAGAGTCTTTCCAGTATATCGGTGACGATGGTGGTAGTGCATTTCAATTCTCTCCCGACGGCAGCTATCTCTCCTTTCGTCGATCGGTAGACAGCAAGCAGCAGCTCTTCCTGATGAGGACCACCGGTGGTGAAGCGGTCCAGCTCACGAAGCAAAAGTCCAGCGTCGGATCATACAAGTGGGCCTCGGATTCGCGGAGAATCTTCTTTGTTGCCGATGAGCCCAAGAGTGAGGAAGAGGAAAAACGCCATAAGGACGGCTATGATGCCATAGTAGTTGACGAAGGTCCGAACGGTCAGCGTGCCTCCAGCTGGAACAACCTCTGGGTGGTGAATATCGATGGCGAAGACAAAGAGGCAAAGCGGGTCACCAACGAGGAGTTTCGCATCGGCGGATTCGACATCTCGCCCGACGCCTCTCGCATCGTGTTCACCGCGCGGTATGAGAATCGCCGCAACCAACAATACTTGTCGGAAATCTTCCTTTTCAACATTCAAGATTCAACGAAGACGCGCCTAACCGAGAATCGAGCCCCCGAAAGCGGCGTCCAGTGGTCTCCGGACGGAGTTCACTTCGCGTATAGGGCCGTGAGCAACGGGGAATGGGAGCAACGCCAGAACAAGCTGTGGGTGATGAACGCCGACACGCGGGACACGCGTATGGTTTCCGGGCAGTTCGTTGGGAACATGTCGCAATCGTTTTGGACACCAGACGGAGAGGGCGTGCTGTTCACCGGGAGGCAGCAAACCAACTCCAACCTGTTCCGTCTCGATGTCGCGAGTGGTCAGGTGGAACAACTGACTCATGTGACAGGAAGCCTGAGCGTCAGTTCGTTTTCCCGCGACCGCGCCAAGATGGTGTACTCGTTCCAAGACATGGACACACCGGCGGATCTCTACGTGTCGGGCACTGCGAGCCACGACCCCGTTAGGCTAACCGAAGCGAACCCGTGGGTAGAGACTGACATCCACCTAGCTTCGGGAGAGGTTGTTTCTTGGAAGAGCAGTGATGGGCTGGATATCGAAGGAATTCTCTATCTACCCGCCGGCTACGAAGAGGGAACTCGTTTGCCGTTGCTGCTTCACGTGCACGGCGGTCCTGCCGGCGTGTTTTCCAATAGCTTCAGCTACCGCTATCACGTTTGGGCCGGTTTGGGATATGCGCAACTGCTGCCCAATGTGCGAGGCAGCAGTGCGTATTCCGACGAGTTCCTGAGAGGAAACAACCGTGACATCGGCGGGGGCGACTACGAGGATCTGATGACCGGCGTCGACCACGTCATCGAACGCGGCTACGTAAACGCGGACAGTATGGGAATCCGCGGGTGGAGCTATGGCGGCATATTGGGAGGTTGGACCATAACTCAGACCAATCGGTTCAAAGGTGCTTCGCTCGGCGCCATGGTGTCCGACTGGACC
>CAYTDU010000146.1:0-10139 GCA_964436395.1 uncultured Gemmatimonadaceae bacterium
ACCAGTCGCGCCATCCGCTCGGGTGTAAAGATCACACTGAGGCTCAGGTTTGCCGCTGTCGCTGCCGTGCCAAGCGGGTCGAACGTGTGACCGGTCCGGTGTTCGAATGTTTCACCGGATGCCATTCCGTAAGCTCGTGGGGGAATCATCCGCACAATACGTTCTGGAATCGTGAGTGCTTCGGGCGTGATCGTCTCCAGCACCGCATCCAGTGCGTTCAACTGCTGGTCCGGCGGTACGATCGTGATTGGATCCCGATCGTCGTCCCTCACTGCATAGACATAGTATGCGCCGCCGATGCTCTTGGCCGCCGACTCTACTTGATAGCGATGGTGCAGATAGAGAGGAACCAAGACCTCCTCCAGCGCCGCCATCGGATCGCCCTCGCGGATCGCGTTTTCGGAGAAGTTCTCTAAGCCGATTCTCCGCACCTCTATCTCGTGCCTCAGCCACTCGACCGGATCCTCGCCGTTGTCCCAAACGGATGTGAGCGGGTGGGCACCGTTCGCCGCGCCGTCGCGGCTAGCCATGAAACGCATGCCACGACCATATGCTTCCTGAATGATCTCCTCGAGTGCCGCATCTTCATCGGTGCCGGGGGGGAAATCTCTGTAGGAATAGTTCACCACGAACTTGTCCCACTCACCGATCTCGTTTGTGTAGGCATCCGAAAGGTCGAGTCGGCCGTCGTTTGTGATACGAACCAGTGGAGCGGGGTAATCCATTACGCTTGCACGACCCATGAACGTGCTGGATTCGTAGTTGTGGCCGTAGCCGATACAGTGACCCAGCTCGTGGGCAGAGAGTTGCCGAATCCGCTGCAAAGCCATCTCCAACGCGTCACTGTTCTCGGATACTTGAGCCAGGTAATCGAAGGATGGCCCATCACCGAATTCAAATGGTCCGACCATTCCGGACGCGAGCAGGAAGTCCTGTCGAATCCGCAAGCTGCCGAGGTTGACGTTGCCCTTGATGATCTCGCCGGTCCTGGGATCGGTGTACCCACCTCCGTAAGACCATCCTCTTGTGGCACGATGTGTCCAGTGGATCATGTTGTAGCGGGCATCCTGAGGGTCGGCGCCCTCGGGCAGTACTTCCACTCTAAACCCATCGATGAAGCCGGCCGCCTCGAACGCCTGATTCCACCAATTGCCCCCTTCAACGAGTGCAGACCGAATTGGCTCCGGGGTACCGGGATCCACGTAGTACACGATCGGCTCAACCGGACGAGACATCTCGGCATTGGGGTCTTGTTTCTTGATTCTGTGACGTCTAATCCACTGAACAGCGAGATTCTGGTCGATCGGAGTCGCATAGTCGTTGAAAGTGATTGCCTGCGCGCTCACGCGTGGATCGGCCTTTCGAGGTGTGTAGTCGTCGTCGGGTAGCTGTACAAAGGAGTGATGGACCCGAAGCGTAACTGCTTCTCCGCTGGCGGCTGCGCCGCTGACATAACGTCCGGGGGAATCGCTAGTGAAGGTTTGCGAGACCTCGATCTCGGTATTGATCGGGAAGTTCTTGGTCCTCGGCAAATAGAACGCGCTTCGAGATTTGTCGAGGCTGAAACGACCCTGTTGGGCTCGCTCGAATGACCGAATCACACCGTGAGCGTCCCGCATTAAGAAATCGGTACCGTCAACAAGCACGCGGGAACCGGTCTCAGCCACAATGTCGAAGCCCCAATGTGTCGAAGTGGCGAACGCGTCGGTGACGGCGGCTACTACCGCCGGTTCGCTACTTAACGCTCGATATCGATAGTTTGGTTGAATCAGGAATACCTTCGGCCCCACGCGGTGCGCCTTGAGAATGATGTTCTCACCGAGTTGGCCTCGATCTAGGCCCACCGGGTTGCTTCCAAGGCCTGCCGCAAGGGATACGGCGTACAGGAACTCGACATCCAACTTGTCGATCTCCAAATACATCTTTCCGGTGTTCTCGTCCCAGTATAGATCGAAGTAACCCTCGAGATGAGTCATACCTTCGGTCTTGTCCTCGATCGTGGGCGTCTGGTCGCTTTCCTGAGGTTGGGCGGTCCTCGGCATGAAAGCGAGCGCAAGAACCACAATCGTCAGTGTTGTACTTAGACGACGGAGCAACATGAGTCCTCCATATGATTTGTTATCACGGGAGTTTCACTTTCGTCGATGTCTCTTATCGACGTGATACAGCGAAGTGAATAGACAGTAGTGGCGACTCGAAGGCAAGCGTCTCAGATCTGGGGTGGGTCGGCCAGAGTGTAGACCGTCGTCTCGGCCGATATCGCAGAACGGATGTGAGCGGAGGTCGAAAACAATCCTCGGAAAGACTCTCCGTCCAACATTCTCAACCCGCCGGAAGTTGTTGTGCGAATCATCCTGTCAACCGATTCCGGTGAGGGTAAGTCTCGATCGTGTTCTGAGGATGCCAGCAGAAAACCCCAAGGAGCTGCGAAACTAGGAACGAACGACGCGTAAGGACGAACCACTTCAAATACGGTACGCAGTGTACTGGCGACTCTGGCGAAGACCGTGATCTCGTGTGGTGCGACGGAGCCTGCCTGGATGGCGAAGATCCCGTCGGGCCTCAATACGCGACGAACCTGTTGAAAATACTCCTGCGTGAACAGCTGATACGATGGTCCGTGCTCGAGTGGCTCCGAGAGATCCGAAATCACGACGTCGAACTTCTCATCGGTTGTATCCAACCAGCTGGTGGCATCGCAGATCTGTACTTCTGCTCTAGGATCGTCGAAGGCTCCCTGATGCATCTCCGGCAGAAACTCTTTGCATGCAGCAACTACATCCTCATCCAGATCGATCATGACGGCCCGCTCGACACAGCTCCAGCGCAAGACCTCCCTTAGGGTACCCCCCTCGCCTCCACCCAGGATGGCCACTCGTTTCGGAGAGCCATGAACGAGCAGTGCCGGCTGAACGAGCGGTTCGTGGTAAAGGAACTCGTCTGCGACGCACGACTGCCAATTCCCGTCGAGGACTAGCGCCTTGCCGTAGGCAGTCGTGTCGACGATCGCGAGATCCTGGAACTGTGTCTTGGCTCGGACCAACACATCCGATACCGCGTACCGAAAGGAATCTTCAGGCTTGCCCTCGTCAGTGATCCAGAGCATGCCCCTCGAAGGTCCTACGCTACGACCGGTTCGGCGACAGCGACCGGCTTCGGCACAAACTCGATATTCTCACTATCGAGTAACGTACCTCGCTCAATCCGCTGCACGGTGTGGTGACCGGCAGACAACGCTTCGGCAAGGTAACTGCATGCGCGCTCGGGCATGGCCTTATTTCCGCAGGTGAAGATGTCCACCGCGGCATAACCATGCTCCGGCCAGGTATGTATCGATATGTGCGATTCCGCCAGGACCCCTAGGGACGTCACACCCTGTGGACTAAACTGGTTGGACACCTGTTTTAACAACGTCGCGCGCGCGTGCTCTACCGCCTCGCGAAGCGCTTCGTCGATCCTTTCTTTGTCGTCTAGAATATCCGGCGGACAGTCGTACAATTCGAGCAGACAAGTGATTCCGGACACAGACCCAACCCCCGTTTCGAGCTGAAAGTCTGCGCGACATAGCCGCGCCTGAACAACGTGCATGGCGCACGAGGCAAGACATTTTAGCTGGGGGAGCGCAGAAGTACAAGGGGTATCTGGCATCACCGTGGACTGCGCTATATGGTTGGTTGATTCGGACCTGTAGAAGGTTCATAAAAGGAGATTTCTGATGCTTTACGCAAGTCGGGTTGTTGCCGCCTTCACACTCGTAGTTCAGGTTCTATCGTCAACAAACCTACAGGCTCAAGAGCCATTCACGATCGAGCAGATACTGAGCAACGCATTCCCGTCAGGACTGGTCGCAGCGCCGAGCGGCGGTTCGTTGGCCTGGGTGCAAAATGAGGAAGGGCGTAGAAACATATGGGTCGCTGAAGCGCCAGCGTACGAGGGACGACAGCTGACCGCCTACGCGGACGACGATGGCCAGGAGCTTACGAATCTCAGCTTCACGCCCGACGGGAAACACATCGTATTCGTGCGAGGCGGTGCACCGAACCGGCAGGGTGAGATCCCCAATCCGCGCAGTGAGCCAGACGCCGCAGAGCGGGCACTGTGGAAAATCGCGGTCGCCGGAGGCGAGCCGCAGCAAATTGCGGAAGGCAACTCTCCTGCAGTTGCACCTGACGGAGCATCAATTGTTTTCCTGCGCGGAGGCCAGGTCTGGTCGAAAGCACTCGAGTCTGAGGGGGACGCGAGTCAGCTCTTTTCTATTAGAGGTGTGGCGGGATCGCTCAGGTGGTCACCAGACGGGTCGAAGCTGGCGTTCGTGAGCGGGCGCGGCGACCACTCCTTCGTAGGCGTGTACGATATTGGCAAAGAGCTCATCACCTATTTCGATCCCAGCGTCGACAACGACGGTGAGCCGGTTTGGGCGCCCGACGGCAGGAGGCTCGCTTTTGTTCGTATCCCTGGGGACGGAGGTCTGCTTCCGTTCATGCCGCGCCGCAGCGGTGATCCCTGGTCGATATTAGTGGCTAGTGTCGAGACTGGCGAGGCCAATGTCATCTGGACAGCCGAGGACGGCCCGGGCAGCGTGCCGCGCGAAATCGTTGCCGAGAACCAACTCTTCTGGAGTGCGGACGATCGATTGGTCTTCTCTTGGGAGAAGGACGGGTGGACTCATCTCTATTCGCTGAACGCGAATGGCGGGGCAGCGGTCCTGTTGACCCCGGGAGACTTCGAGGTTGAGCATGTGACGCTGAGCCCTGATGGCCGGAAAGTGTTGTACTCGTCAAACCAGGATGACATCGACCGCAGGCATGTGTGGCGCGTCCCGGTATCCGGAGGAACACCAAGGGCAGTCACTTCGGGCGATGGAAATGAATGGGCACCTGTCTTCACGAGTGACGGCAACGCTATCGGGCTGCTCGTTTCCGACGCCCGGCATCCAGCGCATGCGGAAATCGTCATCGGGTCCGACCGCTCGCGTGCGTTGACTGCGCAGCCGTTCCCTGAGGGATACCCATCGAGGGAACTGGTTCAGCCGCAGCAGGTTGTGTTTCCCGGGGCTGATGGTATGCTGATTCATGGCCAGCTGTTTTTGCCATCCAACATGCGAGACGGAACCCGCCACCCCGCGGTCTTGTTCTTCCACGGCGGTTCACGCAGGCAGATGCTGCTTGGCTTCCACTACAGCAGCTACTACCACAACGCCTATTCGCTGAACCAATACCTCGCCAGCCAAGGCTATGTAGTGCTTTCAGTGAACTACCGAAGCGGTATCGGGTACGGCATGGAGTTCCGCGAAGCACTCGACTACGGAGCGCGTGGCGCAAGCGAGTTCAATGACGTGTTGGGTGCGGGTCTCTATCTACGCGGTCGTCCGGACGTCGACCCAAACCGCATCGGTTTGTGGGGTGGATCGTACGGTGGGTACCTGACCGCATTGGGCCTTGCAAGAGCATCCGACCTCTTCGCGGCCGGTGTCGACCTTCACGGTGTGCACGACTGGAATGTCGTGATCCGCAATTTTGTGCCCAACTATGATGCGACGGCTCGTGAGGAGGTCGCACGGCTTGCATTCCAATCATCACCTATGGCGTACTTGGATGGATGGAGATCACCGGTGCTGTTGATCCATGGCGATGATGACAGGAACGTTCCGTTCAGCGAGACCGTGGACATCGTGGGTTCGTTGCGCAAACGGGGAGTCCATTTTGAGCAACTCATCCTCCCGGACGAGGTGCACGGCTTCTTGCTGCACCGGAACTGGTTGGCGGCCTACCGAGCCACAGCAGACTTCTTCGATCGTTATCTCAAGGGGAGGTAGGAAGGGCCACCTACCTCCACCGCCAGTCGCCACGGATCTTGGCGCGCACCAGGCCACTCGGTGACAACTGTCTACCGCCGCGAGCCATCTGCCGCGCGAAATCGGCGTCGACTCCGTGTATGCGAATGCGCACGAGATCGCTGGGAGAGATCTCTTCGTACCCGACTTCTGCCATTTCCTCTATGAAGTCCGCGGTGACACCATGAATGCGGAAATCACGCAACCGGTTGGCCGATAGGCCGGAGTACCCCAGTTCTTCCATTGCGCGGACGAACTCCGGCGTTACGCCGTGGATGCGAAATTCGATATAGTCTCTGAGAGTGTGTTGGCCAAGCCCGAGTTCGGCCATCTCCTCGATGAACTCGGGTGTGACTCCGTGTATGCGGAGCTCCTTGAGCCTGCGACCAGAGAGGTTTTCATATCCGGCGTCCGCCATCTGCCTAGCAAAGTCAGCAGTAACACCGTGGATGCTCATCTCCACCAGTTCGCCGGCCGAGAGTCTTCCCAAGCCGGCGTCTGCCAACTCGTTCGCGAACTCGGCGGTTACTCCGTGGATTCGCATCCGAACGAGCCCATCGAAGCTCTGGTCGGAGAAACCCAGCCGTGCCATGTCGGCCGCGTGCTCTGCGCTGACGCCGTGGATTCTGCCGCGCAGCAGATCGTCGAGATCGAGGTTGTCGAACCCGAGGTCCTCCATATCCGTGGCGTACTCGCCGCTCACACCGTGGATTCGAAGCGATATCAGTTTGTCGACGGCGATGTTTTCAAACCCTGCGTCCTCGAGCTCTTCCACATAGGAGCGGTCGACTCCGTGGATACGGAAGCTCAACATCTCCTGTATTGAGAGATTGTCGTAGCCGTATCTCGCCATGTCATCGAGGTAAGATGTAGAAACGTCGAACATCGTCATGGAGAGGTGTTGACGCACCGTCAGTTCGCCGTAGCCCCTGCGTGCCATTTCGCGGAGAAACCCGTCGTCGCCGGTCCAAGTGAAGCGGCCCCAACCATCCCGCCCGTCCAGTTCTCCCTCGAACGTGAAAGTGCCCGCTTCTCTGCGCAGCTCGAAGCGTATGGGTGTGGGTTCGCGTGTGCTGCGAGACAGAACATCTCCGTCCATATCGTCCGCACGCACTGAAAAGCCAGATCGAATGCGCTCGCCATCGACAATCGCCCGCAGGTCGATGTGCAGCCGATATTCACCATTCCAGCTCGCCAGTTCTCCATCCCACCTCCCTTGGATGGTGCGTTGCTGGGCTGCCAGAGGGGTAAACACAGACAGCAAAACAACCGCTGTCACCACCATCGTTGCGACCGACATCGAGCGTTTCATGATGCAACCCTTTTTGAGTGCGTTTTCGTTGCTACCTGGTTAGATGCCGGCGGTGAGGCTCAGGTTGGAATCTCAATTCGACGAACGGGCGGTACCCCGCACCACCCATCCGTTCCCAGGCGGTACCCAACCCCACTCAGCACTTCCCCGGCGGTAGGTCGGTAGGTCGCCTCCGTGATCTTCCGACCGCCTTACCGCCCGGGGTGGTGCGGTAGCGGGGTGTGGTACCGCCCGACCGCCCGGAAGGGGAGGGTGGTGGGGGGCCGCCGTCCATGAAACAATGGCAACCTTTTGGTCGTCCTGAGTATCTATATAGATACAGAAACCTCCACGGAGCGTTGAGTGATGAATCTCAAAGCCTACATCATCCCCACAGCGGTAATCGGGTTGGGTATCGCATATTTTGGCGTACCTCGAGTAGTGAACGTCCACAAGGACAAGCACAGCCTCAGCCATGTGATACAGAGTGATTGGTGCATGGAGTCTCGGTCGAACGACAGGCGTGGTTGGCACTGCGAGGTGAGAGAGTTTGAGATGTCCCCAGGTGCGTTTGACCAGGTCGACGCGAGTCCGAATGGGGGAATCGAGGTAACAGGGTGGGGCAGGAACGAGATCCGCGTCCTTGCCAAGGTGGAGGGACGGGCTCGAACTGACGATATCGCTGAAGCACTGGTTTCCGACGTTCACATCGCGATGGACGGAATGGCTCTGGATGCGGACGGTCCCAAAACCGAGCGTCGTGAATCGTGGTCAGTGAGCTATCGAATCAACGTCCCGCATGAATATGACCTCGATTTGAACACGGTGAACGGCGGCATTTCCGTCGAGGACGTTCAGGGCATAATCGAATTCAACGCCACGAATGGTGGTGTGACCTTGACCGAGGTTGGCGGGGATGTGAGTGGCCGCACCACCAACGGCGGCCTGAAGGTCTATCTTGCGGGAAGTGAATGGGATGGCGAAGGGCTCGATGTTCGTACGACGAATGGTGGGATCACTCTCGTGCTTCCGGATGATTTCAATGCGGAACTCGAGTCGGCCACGACTAACGGCGGCATATCGATAGACTTCCCGGTGACTGTGAGTGGTCGGATCAACCGGCGCCTGAGGACTACGCTGGGCTCCGGTGGACCCATGATTCGAGCCGTCACGACGAATGGCGGAGTCACGATCAAGAAGCGGTAGAGTCATTCCGGAGAAGTACGGTGGAAGACAAACACCCCGGAGCGCTCCCCGGGGTGTTTGTTGTTGGTCTGAAGTTGCTCTGTTGTATTAACGCATTGTGGCCATTTCAGCCTCAGCCGCGATGAAACCGAATCCCGCCCAACCGGGCCCGGCCAGGATACGGTTGAAAATCTCAACAGCCTCCTGCTCTTGGCCGTTGTAGTAGAAGTAGTTTCCGACACCGTAGAGAGTGGCCTGGTTTTCCGATGATCCGTCTCCGGGTTCGAGCAACGACTCGGGCGTGATCTCTCCTTTATACATCAGCAATAGTTGGTGGTAGACTTGGTTTTCAATCACTTCCATGTCTGCATGTATCGGCTCGAGGACTTCCGCTGCTTCCTCATCGCGGCCCAGCCTCCTCAAAGCCATGTAAAGCCAGTGGCTCGTAGAGAATATCCCGTCAGGATTTTCTCTGAGTGCAAGGCCCAGATGATACGCTTCGATCGCCTCTTCAAAATCCTGCTTCAGGTAACGTGCGAGACCCAGGTGATACCAAATGTTGGACTGCAAGGTGCTGGTTTGAATGTTGAGCGCGTTCGGTTGGCCGTCAGGTTCGATCTCGTCTTCCTGACCTTCAACCAGGCCTGCCGCGTGTTCGAAGTCGGCGATCGCCTCATCCAACATACGAATACTTATGTAGCGGTGTCCGCGGTGGCGGTACATCCGAGCGTCATCGGGGTGTTTCTCAATGCCCTCAGTGTAAATGCGAATGGCCTCTCGATATTGACCTGTGTACGCCGTTCGCCTGCCATACCATATGATGGCATCGGCGTCGTCCGGGTTTGCCTCATAATCATTACGTGCCTCGGCGAGTTGCTCCACAGCACGCTCATTCGGTGTCGACGCGAAGAGCGTGTCCCCGAGGAGGGAAATCGCCTGTGCGCCATTGGGGAGGTCTGGAAATGCACTTTCGTCTGCCGGTGCACAAGACATGGCAAGGAAAGCCGCAACCGAGATCGGAAAAGTGAACCGCATGTGTTCCTCGTCGGGTGTTGTGAGAGTTTTCTGGAGTGGGACGAGACTCAGAGATACGGGCACAGACGGTGGATCGCAAGGGTGGGCTCTGCATCAACCGTGTATCCGCCGTATCTTTCCGAACCATGAACCAGCTGATCAGGAATTGGCCCGGGGAATCGGTGGTCGTTTCTTACGATCAGCCCACGGGTACATGGATCTACATAGCAATCCACAGTACAGTTCTGGGTTCTGCAATGGGTGGCTGCAGGATGCGTGTTTATGAATCGCCCGGAGAGGGCCTCGAAGACGCGCTGCAGCTTGCCGAAGCAATGACTCAGAAGTGGGCGGCCATAGGATACAGGCATGGCGGTGGCAAAGCAGTCCTGGCAATCCCAGGCGAGATGGATGCACCCGTGCGCATGGGTTTGTTCCGCCGCCTGGGGCGGCTGCTCGAGTCACTGCGCGGGGCATTCACGGTGAGCGAAGGGTTCGGCACCACCCCCGAAGACGTTGCGGTAATCTCCGAGGAGACAGAGTGGGTCAGCGGAGCGAAAAACCGCGGCGAAAGAGCCATCGACCCCGGACCCTATACAGCTCTAGGCGTATTCGCTGCCATTGAAACTGCCGCGCGCCACGCACTGGGTACTGAAGATTTGGCCGGGTGCACGGTGTTGATTCAGGGTGTCGGGGACGTCGGGGAACCGCTGGCGCGACGTCTCCAGGCGGCAGGTGCGGAGATTCTGGTGTGCGATCTGGATGACGCTTTGGCGCGCCGAGTAGCCAGCGAACTCGAAGGAGAGGCGGTTGAACCGC
>CAYTDU010000147.1:0-10129 GCA_964436395.1 uncultured Gemmatimonadaceae bacterium
TGCCCAACATCGGCTGGACACCCATCACGTCAAAAAAAGTCTGCGTCACACGCGCAGATCGCAGCCGCTGTGGTGCTCCATCGGTGATGAGTGTGATCGTTCCTTCGCCCCAGACGGTGAAACGCGAAAGACTCTTGAAACGCTCACCGTAGAACAGATACATGCCCTCGGAGTGGGGTACCATCGGTAGGTTGAGACCGGGCGCTATGTGGTTTGCCGACACGAGCCTCGAACTCTCAGGGAAGGACAGGGGGTTGAGGAGGACCCCGTCTACCACGCTAAAGATGGCTGTGTTTGCCCCGATGCCGACGGCAAGCGTGATACCGGCGAGGGCTGTGAAGAGGGGCTTACGCCCCAGCGTTTTCACTGCCATACGAAGGTCTCGCACCACCACTTCCATCGTCCAACCTTCCTTCCGTAGATACCAGGCGTCAGGGATGGCCCCGAGTGCGTGTCTCACCCGCTTCGACGCAGCGATCGTCAACTCGGCTTGCCACTCTTCCAGCCAATCCCGTCTATACTCGCCGGGCACAAGCAGCGAGGTCAGCCGAACTAGGCCGCGTGCCACCCTTATCATGCTTGTTTAGGTTCGGTTCCGAACTGCCCGAGCAAGCGCCGGACTTCTTCCAGCTTCGATTCGGCTTCCGGTAGAGCCTTTTTTCCCCGCGAGGTGAGGTGATACGTCCTCCTGCGCGGGCGTCCGGAAGCGTGTGCTTCAACTTCAGATTCCCAGCCGGAGCCAAGCAGGCCAGCCTTTTCCAGACGCCTTAGCGCGGGGTAAACTGTACCGCTTGGCATTCCGCACGCCTCCATGATGTCAAACCCGTATTGGTGTCCCGTCGCAACCGCCCTCAAAACGAGTGCGGTGATTTGTGTCATCCGGACCGACGGCATCGATACCCTCCGCGTTGAATACCCCATGCAACATAATCGCTTGATGTGCAGTTTTCTACATAGCATATACGCGAGGGAAATCTGGAGGGTTTCACTCGAGCATATTGCGGCGATCTACCTGTCGGTTGTGATTCCGTTTGAGTCCGCTGCAACATCAACAGGTCTTTGCTTCGAAAGTCGGGATGCACGAAAATATAGTCCAACCAGAGCCCGCATCTGCCGACGGACGAAGCAAGACCGCATCCCTGACTTTAGATTCAAACCGGTCTGTCAGCCCCGTCCGTTATACGAATCGGAGACCCAATGAAAGTCCTAGCTGTCAACTCTAGCCCCCGCGTCGGTACCGTCAGCAAGACCGAGATCATGCTCAAAGCACTGGTTGAAGGAATGCGCGAGAAAGGTGCTCATGTGGATGTTGTAAACCTGCACAAGAAAAAGATCAACTACTGTGTGGGATGCTTCACCTGTTGGACGAAGACGCCTGGTCGGTGTGCGCAAAAGGACGACATGACAAATGAGATCTTCCCTCTGTACCTCGACTGTGATGTCTGTGTTCTCGCAACTCCTCTGTACCACTTCACACTGAACGCGGAGATGAAAAAATTCATCGAACGGACGCTGCCCATTGTGGAACCGTTCTTCGTTGAAAGGGATGGGATAACGTCACACCCGCTTAGGCAGGAGCCGCCTCAAACCGTTGTGCTTTCTGGTGCAGGGTTTCCAGAAGACAGCGTATTCGACCAGCTACGGTCGTACTGCCGGTTTCTGTTTGGCGAGAGCCTTATTGCCGAGATCTATCGGCCTAACGCCGAGATGCTGGCGCGGGCCGGGTCGAACGTCGATGCCGCGGACGTGCTCGCAGCTCTCACGCAGGCTGGCAGGGAGTTGGTGGAATCCCAGCAGGTGAAGGAGGACACTCTGCAGAGGATTACGCAGTCTCTTGGTGGCTTCGAGGCAATGGCGCCACTGACCAACCTCGTGTGGCGCACCTGTATCGATCAAGGTATAACGGTTGGCGAGTTTAGGAAGAAACGCGTTCGGTTGCGTCCCGATTCTATCGAGTCGTTTTTGGGAATGCTTCAATACGGATTCAAGTCGAAGGCTGCCGGCGAGGTCAGTGCGAAAATCCAGTACAGGTTCTCGGGTGAGGTCGAAGGCGACTGCTATTTGGCGGTGGAATCCGGCAAGCTCCGTACGGGAGTGGGTACTGCGGAAGACGCCGACGTCATGATCGAGACACCGTTCGAAATTTGGATGGACATCCTGACCGGTGAGGCTGATCCAACCACATTGCTCAAGGAGGGAAAGTACCGGGTCAGCGGAGACATGATGCTGATGGGCAGGTTGAGGGGGCTCTTCAGATAAAGGAGGCTCGCCAACGGAAAATGGTCGGCGAGCCACAATCGAGTCATCGGGCCAGGCCAAGAAACCTAGAATTCCGGCCGCAATTCCTCAATGAAACCCGCGTCGATCCAGTAGACGTTCACGCTGTTGTTGTAAGGACCGGCGTGCAAGTCCCTTAGGTAGCCCGCACTCAACAACTCGGGCAGCGGCTCGACCGGCCCCGATCGAATTGCCATGAAGAAGAAGTATTTTCCGTCCGGCGAGACGTATGGCGAGAACTCGGCGCCCCTCTCCGTGTTGATGCGTTCGCCCATGTTGATTGGGAGGCTCCAGTCGTCATCGTCGTTGCGGAAAACGATGAAGTAGTCATCCCTTCCGGTTCCGTCCTCACGCAAGGATGAACATACGATGATGTAACTCTCGTCGGGTGCAATGAAAGCATTGTACTGGGAGGTCGTCGAGTTGACGTTGGGGCCTAGTCTTTCAGGCTCAATGTACTCGCCGTTCACTAGCCGTGAGCGATATATGTAGCTCTCACGGGTGTCTTCAACCCCTCGTGTGAAGTACATGGTTCCGTCTCTGGTGACCGACGGGAAATACTCCGGCGCGTCAGTGTTGATTGCCGCAGGTAGATACGGCTCTCCCCACCCTTCGCCGACACGGTCCATAGCCCAGATGTTCTGATGAGCCCATGCGCGGACCTCGTGCTCGCCCAACTCCTCTCCCGGCGGCGGCCGCGTCGATAGGAAGTAGAAATGCTGTCCATCGGGTGTGATGTGCGGCTCCAAGTTCAGGTACTCAGAGTTTCTGGAGAACGGAGCTACCTCGGGCTGCGTCCACACACCATCTACCATCTTTGTTTCCATTAATACCGCGAGACCGCCAATCAATACGCCGAAGTAGAGCTGGTCTCCCTCCGGTGTCATGGCGATATCTCTGGTGTACATGCCAGTGCTGACGATTCCAGGGGCAAAGAGCTCAGCCGTGTCGCCGGGGGGCGTCTGACCCAGGTATGGTCCGGTGAGAATCGGGAAGTCGTCGGTTGATGCCGGCTGCGTGCACGCCGCAAAAACAACCGCTGTGCATGACAACGTCAGGTGACGAATGAGGCTGCGCAGTCTTTGGATCATGCTTAGAGTCTCCGGTTTCGTGAAAATCTCAGAGCAAAGGTCGAGGTCCGGCATCCGGAGATGCCGAGAATGTCTGCGAATATGTTACGCCCCCTGCATTCGTGAGTTCCGTGCTTCGAGAATGCCAAAGAAAGAGCCGCCGCCCTGTTACCGGACGGCGGCTCGAACAACGTACCCCGACGGAAATGTCAGGCCTTTATGAAGTTCACTATGGCCTTGTATTGGCTCTCGCCGTCCAAACCGGCTTCCTTGAGCACCACTTCACCGGGCCCACTGCCGAGGAAGTGTCCTTGTTGGAACGGGTGCATACTGCCGTTCAAACCTCGGTCGGATCTCACCCACTTGTACAACGTCGGCAGCGTGAAGCCCGTGATTCCCATTGCCTTCATTGCCACACTTTCGGGGTATATCTCCTGGCGCTCTTCGTCGGGTAGCAGCGAGAAGAGTTCTGCGCTCGACACATAATAGACGTTGAGATCCACACCATCCTTCTCGAGCATCGGCAACGCCGTCTCCACAAAGGCGTAAGCCACCTCGCTGCCCTGTAGCACTAGTGCACCGTCCCCTTTGCCGTTTGCCTTTCGAAGCGCATAGAGGCCTTTGCCTGTTGCGCTTGCCGGAGCCAATCCCAGCGCTTCGCGATCGATGACTGTCTCATTCGGGCGTGTAACGAAGGGCGCGACTACCGCCGGACGCTTTGCCAGTGCCGCCACCAAGAGCGGCCAAACCTCCTGCGGATCCCAAGGAGTCATCGTAATGACCGTACCCTCAGGGAAGTTTTCCTGTAACAACTGCAGCGGCTGCGGATCGGCATGGGTCGGACCATCCTCTCCAGTCTTCAAGCCCGCATGTGCGCAAACCAGGATGTATGGATTGTACGGGCCTGGTTGGATCTGCTGGCGGGCCTGCGATCCGATGGCGTGCAGACGCGATGCGATATGTCCGAGCGCCCCGATGAATGCTCCGTACGAAGAACCGGCGCCGACATTGCGGCCATATGTTGAAAGGCCGGCGAGTATGCCGCTCATGGCGTCTTCGCAGATACCACCCACCGAGAGCAAACGCGCTTCCGGGTTCGTCTCGGCGTTGTAATAGCCGTCTGCAAACCCTGCAGCGGATGCGTTTATGCTGGTCGATCCGAGCAGATCTGCAGATGCAGCCAATATTGCACCATCGGATGCTTTGTTCAGCACACCGAGTGCGGTGCCGAGTGCACCGCGGAGCGTCGTCTTCGATCCCGGTTCCAACGCCAGCTCCTCAGGAGTATCTGTACCCGCTGCGGCAACGGCAGCATGGAGCTTTTCGACAGCCGGCGCGTTTTCGCGCGGCTTTCTTGCCGCCTTATCGAGTCTCGCACGAGAATCAACGAGTCGTTGAGCCAATGCGTTGGTGACGGTCTCGTTGTCTTCGAGACTCTTGCGGATGATTTGCAACGCCTGCCAGAAGCAATCTTCGACGGTGGCTTTATCTGCACCGCCGCGGCACTTCTCGCCGTTGTCGCATTTGGGAAACTCTCCACCTATCTGATGTACGAATGGAGCCAGCGCATGGTAAAAACCATCGCTGCACAAGGGATGGCCGGCACCGTGCGATGCCTTGCCTTCGATGCCGTAAAGCCAACCTTTAGTCGTTCTGTATACGATCGCAGTCGGTTGGCTGTTCGGCAGTTTGGACACCATCCGCTGTGCCGCTACTATCTGCTGATAGTCTGTGCCATCGGGAACATTGATGACATTCCAGTCGTGCAGAAATGCCAGCTCTCTCGGGTCCCACTGTACGTAGTCGCCCGGAGTGTCTCCCTCTCGACAGACACTGTTGGAATCGATCGACGCTTGATTCCAGTCGATGTGGAGAACTGCGTTGTCGAGGGAGGCCGTTCCCACGGCTGCTAGGGTTTCGTATACCCGTCCAGGTGTTAGGCCACCCTCTCCTTCCACGACATGGACACGAGGCGATTGGTCGCCGTAGAAGTCTTTGGCTCCGTATGCCAGTCCCAAAGACGTAGCGACGCCAACACCCGACGCTCCGGTCGAGAGTCTGATGAATGGCGTTGCAGGTGTGGGGTGTCCGTCGAGCGCCTTGGTCTTGAACTCTTTGAACAGCGGCGTATCCGAAATCGGGTTTCTGCGAAAGCCGAGCAGGTCTTCCATGCGCAGCTGATACTTGATGTCCTTGGGAAGCATGTCGGGCGCCGCGATGCGAATTACCTCGTTGCGAAGCGCCCACATGGCGTACAAACCCAGCGCCTTGTGGCCGGCTGCGTAGGATATCAGATCGGCGTCCTCCCTGTCCGGGTCGGACACGTCGTAGTCCATTGCATCGAAGAGAATACATTCGACAAACCTGCCGGACGATATCGAACCGCCAGGATGTCCGGACATTGGGACATAGTTGTAGAGTATCGCGCACAGTGTGCGGTATATGAGGTCAATCTGCTCGAAGACAGCGAGGTCGTCAGATGAAAACGGCCCTTCGCCACCTTTCAACTCCTCGGAGATATCGACGTACGTCGCGCGCCGTGGTCCGAGTCTGAAGTCCATTTGACGTTTCCTTTCGGTACGCGTACTCAGGTTGCGAAGCGGGCCCCTTCGTTGAGGCCCGCCTTTAGATGATTACAGCAGTGATCAGTACAACGGATCTCCGCTTTCCATGTAGGCGGCAAAGCCGTCTCTATCCTTCGAAGCCTCTTCGATGAGTCTCACCCCTTCGCGCAGATCGTCTATGCCAGTTGCAATCGACAACCGCAAGAAGTGCTTGCCCTCGTGCCCGATCTTTCCGAACGACCGCCTATCCATGGTGGCCACATGGTACTTGAAGAGCAGAAACATCTGGAAGAGTGTGCCGGGACTGGACTGGTCCCGGGTGTCCGGTGGCAGCTTGCTGTGAGCCTCGACCGCGCCGAGCGATTCACACACACCGCCGATGTTCGGGAATACATAGAACGCACCCTTCGGATTTTGGCAGGTGATTCCGTCGATTGCGTTCAAACCGCTTACGACCAAGTCGCGGCGCTCCTCGAATGCCGAAACCATCTCTTTGATGGCGGGGCCGCTCTCAGGCGATTCGATGGCGAGTTTCGCGCCCATTTGATTGTATGCGGCAGTGCATGAGAAGTAGTTGATGTTCAAATTCTTGAAGATTGCCGCTTCCTCGGTGGTCGGAAACACCGCCCATCCGATACGACCGCCAGTCCACGAGTACGATTTCGAGGCACCGGATACGAGGATCGTCCGCTCCTCCATGCCCGGGAACGAGGTGATCGAGACGTGCTCGCTGCCGTCGAACAGAATGTTCTCATACACCTCGTCCGAGTAGATGCGACAGTCTTGCGGAGCTTTCTGTCTGATTACGTTGGCGATGTCTTCGAGTTCCTCCCGCGAAGCAACTCCACCTGTGGGATTCGAGGGGAAACAAATGTAGATCAGGCTTGTGCGATCGGTGATTAGCTTCGCCAGGTCGTCACCGTCGAATGCGAATCCCTTCTCTTCATCGAGGTGAAGGGGCACCGGTTTGGCATCCACATATGCTATGAATGACTCATAGATTGGGAACCCGGGGCTCGGGTAGATAATCTCGTCACCCGGATTGCAGTATGTCTGTTGGCAGAAACCAATAGGCGGTTTGGCTCCAGGAAACACGACGACTCGATCGGGGGTGAGGTTCAAACCGCGGCTGTCACCCATATACTTTGCGATCGATTCGCGCAGCGGAAGAATGCCCTGCGGATCGCAGTAGTGTGTGAGATCGTTGTCGATCTGGCGCTTGACTTCCTCGCGGATGTGCTTCGGGAGAGCAAAATCTGGCTCCCCAAGGTTGCACTTGATCACCTTGTGGCCCGCATTCTCGATTTGTGCTATGTACGGTCCGACTTTGAATGCGTTTTCCGTGTCTATTAGAGCAGTCCTATCTGAGAAGAGACTCATGGTAGTTCTCCGTGGAAATCGTGTGGGCCAATAAGATAACTGAGTAGCCAGCACGAAGCAGGTGTTGGAGAAACAACGATGCAGATGAGCGGGGATGTATGGCAGCCTCCCCCCAAACTGCTGCCCGCCTGTCCGCTCGTCCAACCGTTCACCTGTCCGCCCCCTACTCCACCCCGTCCCAGCAGTAGGTGCAGAGTTTTTCCTTGGGCAAACCGATTGCATCCACGAGATCGTCCAATCGCTGGTACTGTAGGGTCGTCAGCCTCAGTCTCCTTCCGATGCGCTCAACCATCGCGTTATGTAGATCGGAATCGGGATTGGCGTAATCGGCCAGCTCGCTGTCGGTTGGCCCGTCGGGTTGCAGTTCCTGGATCCCCTTGCGGCCTGCGAGGTCCATGACCGATTTCGAGCGGGAGAAATTCAGGAATTTGCAGCTGAAGATCAGTGGTGGACACGCAGGGCGCATGTGAACCTCAGGAGCGCCGTATGCGTAGAGCCTTCGAATGATGTCCTGTAGTTGTGTGCCCCGGACGATCGAGTCTTCGCAGAAGAGCAATCGGTTGTCGCGGATTATCTCGCGAATGGGGACGAGTTTCATTCGAGCCACGGTATCTCTTACGCGCTGGTCCTGTGGCATGAAACTCCGTGGCCAGGTTGGAGTGTACTTTACGAAGGGACGTCGGTAGGGGATCCCAGCCTCCATGGCATAGCCGAATCCGTGTCCTGTCCCCGAATCCGGTATGCCGGCGACTATGTCGATCTCGATGTTGTCTCGCCGTGCCAGACAAGCGCCGCAACGGTTTCGGACCACTTCAACATTGGCGTCCTCGTAGTTCGAAGCGGGGTACCCGTAGTACACCCAAAGGAACGAACAGATCTGGAGTCTGTCTGCTGGTCCCTTCATTTGTTCGAAACCGTCTCGTGATATCTTTACTATCTCACCTGGACCGAGATATCTGGATATCTCGTAATCCAGATTGGGAAGCGCACATGTCTCAAACGTAGCGGCGTAGGCCCCATCTTTTTCGGCGAGCACGATTGGGGTGCGGCCCAACAGATCTCGGGCGGCGTAGATGCCGTTTTCATTGAGCAACAATATCGAGCACGAACCGTCTATCTGTTCTTGTGTGTGCCTTATGCCGTCTGCGATAGTGTCTCCCTCGTCGATCAGGCTCGCAATCAGTTCGGTGGGGTTCACCTCGTTGCCCGACATTTCGGAGAAATGCGCGTTTCGCTTATTGAATGCGGCCGCCGCCAGCTCCTCGAGGTTGTCGATCTTGCTGACAGTTACAATTGCGTATACACCGTGATGAGAGCCGATTATGAGGGGCTGATCCTCGTAGTCGCTGATGACCCCAATCCCCATTGCACCATCCAGGTAGGGCAGGTCATCTTCAAACTTGCTGCGGAACTGCGCGTTGGTGATGTCGTGAATGAAGCGAGTGAACCCCTGGCCGTTCTTGACAACTAAGCCTCCGCGCATTGTTCCTAGGTGGGAATGGTAGTCTGTCCCGAAAAAGAGGTCAGATACACAATCGTCACTAGAGACAACGCCAAACATTCCGCCCACGGCTCTTCCTCCGGGTTCTAATTGTTAATGAATTTCGACGTGCTGCAGTGCCTTGAACCCAAGGCTCTGATGCTAGGAGTCTGATATATCGCAGGCAGAGTACCGAATTCGCAACTTCATTGACGAATCGGCGGCGTTGACTCTGGCGGGATTCGATGGTGAGTCGCCTGTTCGTATGAATACGCGAGTCCAATCAGCCGCGGCTCGGACCAGGCAGGACCAAAGAATTGGAGCCCAACGGGCAGCACTCCCCTAACGTAGCCCATAGGCACGGTGATCGCTGGAAACCCAGTATGCGGAGAAAGGTCCTGGCTGTTGTCTCCATGTGGCGTGTTCAGGTCTCCGATCAAACGTGGCGCATTTGACCATGTCGGGAATATCATCGCTTCCAAACCGTGGTTGTTCAGCTCTCGCATCACAGCCAGTCGCAGCGCTGCGCGGTTCTCTATAGATCTCGCGCAGCCTTCATTCTGTTCCGGATCACCTTCAACATCGCGGAAATACTCGAGTCTACCTCCGATGGTTGGATGGAATCGGCGCGACTGAATTATCTCCACCAGGCTCTTTACCGGTGCGTCAGCCCCAAGGCTCGCCAAGTAGTTGTTTATGTCGAATCTGAAACGACTGCACCACAACCCACCGCGGCGCAGTTCGTCCATCTCCGGAATCAACACCGAATCAATGACGACTGCTCCGGCGGTGCGCAGATCTACCAGCGCCTCCTCAAAACGTTGAATGACCTCCGGGTCTGCTCCGCTCCTGTTGGACCACTGGCGCATGACGCCGAGACGAGCGCCGTCCAAGGCGTTGACGTCGAGGAAATTTGAGTAGTCGTCCGCGGTATGTGTTTGACTCTCAGCGGTGATCGGGTCGGTAGGATCGTAACCCGCCAAGACGTCGAACACCGCAACGGCATCGGCAACGGTGCGAGCCATGGGGCCGCCGATGTCGTGATCGAGATACAGGGGAATGATTCCGTCGCGGCTAGTGAGGCCCATTGTAGACCTGATCCCGACCAGAGCGTTGTGCGACGACGGGCCCCTGATTGAGTTGCCGGTGTCGGTGCCCAGACCCACTGCCCCGTAGTTTGCGGCTACGGCCGCGGCCGTCCCACCGCTGGAGCCGGCGGTCACGCGATTCAGCGCATAAGGATTTCGCGTGTAGCCCGGAAGCATCGATCCCACAGTCTCGTAAGGGGAGAACGCGAACTCCGCCATGTTCGATTTTGCTAGAACAATTGCACCTGCTTCTCGGATCCGTCTGACCTG
>CAYTDU010000148.1:0-7730 GCA_964436395.1 uncultured Gemmatimonadaceae bacterium
AAACGGCCTCGTGCGCCGGTCCTTTCGGCTGGACGACGGACAGCTCGTCGTGGATTTTGACGGCTTGGTCTCCCGCAGCCCCTTTGTCATTCAAATACGAAACGTCTTGCGTACGCTCGAGAAAGAAATCGGCAGCCCCGTAGAAATTGAATTTGCTTCGGATGGGCAGCACCTCTACCTCCTTCAATGCCGGTCAAGGGGCTTTCTATCTCCACCCCGCCCAGCTCCCATCCCAAAGGGGATCGATGAGATACAAGTCGTCTTTGCCTCGAAGCGTTTTGTGCCAAATGGGCGGATTGCAAACATCACACACATCGTATATGTGAATCCGGCGGAGCTCGAAGCAATTGGAGAAGACTCCAGGAGGCAGGAAGTGGAGTCCGCCCTGCTGAGACTGAACGAGTTGCTTCCCAAGCGCCAGTTCATCGTCGTGAGTCCAATTAGGGCCGGCGTAGATAGTGAGGCTCACCCTGCCTTCGGTGTTGAGCACACGGGCATTACAAATACGGCGCTTCTCGCCGACTTGATAAAACCGGGATTCAATGAAGGGGCGGTAACATCTCAGGGAGTCAATTTCCTCCTCGATCTGATGGAATCCGATATTCACTACTTACCGGTCCATCTGGCGGATGGGGGTACGAACTTCAATGAGGCATTCTTTACCCGATCGAAAAATGTGTTGCCCGAGTTAGTGCCGGAGTATGCACTTCTTGCCGATGTCATTCGTGTGGTTGACGTGGCTGCTGCCGCGAAGGGGAAAGTCGTACAGGTCCTGATGAACTCCGAATTGAGCGAAGCAGTAGCGCTTCTCGTTGATCCCGAGAACAAGACAGATCAAATCGAACCGTTGGATTCGTTGGAAGAAGAGCACCCTGAGAACTATTGGCGTTGGCGCTACCGAATGGCGGAGCAGATCGCCTCACACCTAGACCCGGACCGATTCGGTGTTAGAGCTTGTTATCTGATCGGGAGCACGAAGAACGGGACTGCGGGACCCGCAAGTGATATCGACCTACTCGTTCATTTCAGAGGTACGGCAGCGGAACGAGAGAGCCTACTTCAGTGGCTCGAGGGGTGGAGCCTTTGTCTCGATGAGATGAACTATTTGCGCACCGGGTATCGTTCACGAGGGCTCCTGGATATACATATCGTGACCGACGACGATATAGAGAAGAGGACGAGCTACGCGGTGAAGATCGACGCGGTCACAGATGCGGCCCGTCCTTTGAAGATCAAAGATTCGGGGAACCCCGATTTTGGAGCATAATCAGCGTTGAGCTAGAGAGAGAGCTATCAGATGTCTGCCTACGTTCAGAAGCTTATGGCCGAGGTGAAGTCGAGGAACTCTGCCGAGCCGGAATTCCACCAATCGGTGCAAGAACTGGCCGAGTCGTTGGAACTCGTCCTGGAGCGCCACACTCACTACAGAGAAGCGAAGATCTTGGAGCGGATCATTGAGCCCGAGCGAACAATCGTCTTCCGCGTTGCCTGGGTCGACGATGAAGGGGATCTCCAAGTCAACAGAGGATACCGCGTCGAGATGAATGGTGCGATCGGGCCATACAAAGGCGGTCTGCGATTTCACCCATCCGTCAGTATGGGTGTGTTGAAGTTCCTCGCTTTGGAACAGGTCTTCAAGAATAGCCTTACGACTTTGCCCATGGGTGCGGGACATGGGGGTGCCGACTTCAATCCGAAGGGCAAGAGCGATCAGGAGATTATGAGGTTCTGTCAGAGCTTCATGAACGAACTCTTCAGACACCTCGGACCCAGTACTGACGTCCCCGACGGGGATATTGGTGTAGGAGGGCGCGAGATCGGTTACCTGTTTGGTCAATACCGTAAGCTGCGGAATGAGTTCACCGGGGTGCTGACAGGAAAAGGTCTGAACTGGGGTGGTTCATTGATGAGCACGGAGGCAACTGGCTACGGAGCCGTCTACTTCGCCGAGCATATGCTGGCCAGAAAGGACGAGAGTCTCGTCGGCAAAACCTGTCTCGTTTCGGGTTGTGGAAAGGTTGCCCTGTCCACGATGGAGAAACTACTGGGGTTTGGTGCAAGGGTAATCACGTTTTCCGATACGAGTGGTGCAATCCACGACCCAGAAGGCATCGATCAAGAAAAGCTAGAATGGCTCAAGGAACTAAAAGGCATCCGTCGCGGGTGTGTCAGAGAGTACGCGGAGGAGTTTTCGAGTGCTGAGTTCACCGCCGCCGGGTCAGGGGATCTCGACGAAAACCCGGTGTGGCACCACGAGGCCGCTTGCGCATTCCCGTGCGCACGGCAACACGAAATCAGTGGCAAGGACGCGCAGGCGCTGCTGCAGAACGGCATCCAACTGATCGTCGAGGGCGCCAACATGCCTACCACACCGGAGGCAGCGAAGCTGTTCCGCGACAGAAAGGTGCCTTACGCCCCGGGTAAGGCCGCCAATGCCGGTGGGGCAGCCGTTTCGGGGCTGGAAATGGCACAAAACGCCATGCACTACGCTTGGACCCGGGAAGAGGTAGACGAGCGCCTACAGATAATCATGAAAAACATCCACGATACGTGCGTGAATGTTGCGGAGGAATTCGGTACGCCAGAGGATTACATCAACGGAGCCAACATTGCCGGATTCATCAGAGTAGCTGATGCCATGATCAATCTGGGGGTTTGATTCAACATAGATCCGAGCGTCTCCTTTCAGGCTAGCGTGGAGCACATGGTCTCGAGGTTCGTGAGCGATGAACCGCTCGAGGGTCGTGAAAGTCCGCCTGAACGGCGTGAGCTGGCGTCGGCAATTCGGTTCGGATGTGGGGCTGTTAGTGTACCGAGCAAGAGATGCACGGATCGTATGCACGTACCAGCATAGAGCCGAGTAGTTCTATTTCGCCGTCTTGCATCATTGTTTCCGCGGATTGTGCAACCAAGTCAGTCAGATCATTCTGAATGTTTGCGTGGTTCTGAGTGGTCGGGATGACGCAATTCGCCCTCACTATTTTCCCGTTTGCACCGTACTCGTAGTGGTGATATAGAATGCCGCGCGGCGCCTCAACTGCGCCAATACCTTCTCCGGCACGTGGCTCAACATCCGCTGCTGCTCTTTCGGAGGCTCCCGTATCGGCAATTTCCTCGATCAAATGGATTGCCTGGTGCGTCGCGTGTACGCACTCAACCAAACGAGCGACATGGGCCATGAAGGGATTGTGACACACCGGCTCCAGACCAAGTCGACTAGCCACTTCGGCGGCAGCTGGATGCAGATGCTCGTGGTTGTTGTTGAAACGCGCCAGCGGACCGACCGCAAATGAGTCTCGCGAGAGTCGACAGTATTTTGACGTGCTGTGCTTCACAACGTATTCATTAGTCATCTGGCGGTAGTCGGAAACATCTCGCTCCACACCGTCGCTTGATACGGCTGTTCTACCGATAAACGCATAGTCGGACTCGCCTTTCAAGGACACGAATTCCGTTTCCCTCGCGAATCGTGGAATAGAGAATCCCGCTACCAACTCGACCGAGGTGGCGAGGTCTTCCAGGGACCTCTCCAGGGCATCTCTGAGTTGTAGCAGCCGGTCTCGATTGGGTACTGAGGACACGCCTCCCACGCAAAACGAGACAGGGTGCGTTGTACGGCCTGCGGCTATGTCGCATACACGATTGGCCAGACCTTTCAAGCGCCGCGCGAGATCGACTACCTCTGGGCTAGTGGCCGCAAGAGGGATGACGCTGGGAACATTCAGGAAGTCCGGAGCCGCTAGGAAAAAAAGGTGGAGCAGGTGACTCTGTAGAGTTTCACCATGCTTTCCTAGCAATCGCAACTTGGCCGCGATACTAGGGATGGTGATGTCGAACGCGTGCTCCGTTGCCTCCAGACTGGCGAGGCAGTGTGCGATTGAACATATCCCGCAGATTCTGGACGAGAGTGCTGCTGCGGTCGAAAAGTGTTTGCCTTTGAGCATCACCTCGAAGAAGCGTGGAGTCTCTACTACCGTCCAATTTGCTTCCTCGATATTCCCATCTTTCACGCGCACCCTGATGTTCCCATGTCCTTCCACCCTGGTGAGATGGTGCACATCTACGTCGAGATTGACTTTCATTTCGATCCCTCGAACGCTCCGAAGAAGTCCAGACGTTCTCTCACCTCCCACTCTTCAAACCCTCTCTCCTTCAAAATCGAGAAAAACGACTCCAGGTTTGCGTCTTCAGCCGGACCTCGGCAACCCCAACATGCCATGCCGGCTGCGGGACACGGTGCCATGCATCCACCTCGCGTGATAGGCCCAAGGCATATTTGGCCTTTGCCCTTCTCGCCTGTCCATGGCGCATCGATGTCGCATACACACACGGCGTAGCGCTGCTTGCATTCGAGGCACACTGGATATGCGGGAGGCGTATACGGCACGTCCCAGACCAAGTGCTGTATGATCCGCTCCACTTCCCGTTTTGAAACCGGACATCCCGGGATCTTGAGTTCCACTGGCACGATGTCATGAACCGCTCGTGCAGGCAGTGTTTCCTTCGGGTCGTCCCCGTACACCTCTTCATTGGCATCGTTGAGGTTGAAGGCGTTCTTGAGTTTGTTCACACCACCAAAACACGCACATGTGCCGAGGGCGATGAGTGTTTTTGCCTTCTCCCTGATTCTCAACAACCTATCTATCTCGTCACTGCGGGTGATCGCACCCTCGATCATCGCTATTTCGTAATCTTCGCATCGCGACGACGAGATCTCGCGGAAATCGACAATGTCGATCGAACCGAGGAACTCGACGAGCGTGTCCTCTCCGTTCGCCAGTTGGAGTTGGCAACCCTCGCACGAAGTGAAGTCGAAGACCGCAATTCGGGGTTTTTTCGGCTCAATGCCCAGGTACTTCATGGCTTCAGATCGCTTCCTTCAGGTTCATTACAGTCCAATAGTCAAAAACAGGCCCAGAAAGACATGTATATGTTGAGCCCACGTTGCACCTGCAGCACTTGCCCATGCCGCAATGCATCCGCCGCTCCAGTGACACGAACATCCGCTGCATCGGCATGCCGTGATCGCTGAGCCAGTTGCACACGAACTTGAACATCACGGGTGGCCCGCACACGATCGCAAAGGTGTCGCGTGTGATGTCCCCCGCATCGGGTAGCAAATCAGTGATCAGTCCTACGGGACCTGACCAGTCGCCATCGCCGTGTTCCACGATGATTGACAGTTGCACGCCGTCAGCCCGGCGCCACTGCTCGTATTGGTAGTCGAAAAGCAAGTTGGCGGGATTGGCTGTTCCATAAAGGATCCGCACATCGGCGTAGTCAGGACGGTTTTCGGTTACGTAGTAAATGGCCGACCGCAGCGGTGCCAGGCCCAACCCACCAGCTATCAACAGGATATCGCTGCCCTTCATGCGCTCCAACGGGAAATGGGTACCGAACGGGCCCCGTATTCCGACATGCGCCCCAGCGCTGGCGCGATGCAGCACTCCGGTAACCAAACCAACCTTGCGAATGCATAGCTCGATCATTCCCCTCTGGTACGTGGATCCTGAGAGGGAAATTGGAATTTCGCCAAATCCGGGCACTTCGAGCATGATGAACTGGCCAGGCCGGAATGTGAATCGATCTCGTTCGGCGTGATCGATGATTCTGATGTGAAAAAGCTTCTCCATCTCCGTCAGTTGAATGATGCTGGTGATCTCGGATTTGAATGTCCGATCGACATGTTGGAGGCGTGATCTACGCTTGAAGTCCAGTGGCTCGTTGACCTCCGCTTCCTGTGTGACATCGTATGGTTGGAAGACGGTTTTCATGGTCTGTCCTCATCCTGCAGATCTTTGATGACTTCCGGGGGCGTGATCCCTGCAGGGCACGCCCTACCGCAGCGATTGCAACCGACGCATTTGGGTTCCTCGAATGCCTCTGCGAAACCTCGGTGCTGGTGGTAATAACGATATTTCAACCGCGTACTGCGGTCAGGACGGAAGTTGTGTCCCCCGGCGACACGAGCGAAATCGACGAAGTTGCACGAATAGAGCTGTTTGATCCGCCTTGCGGATTCTCCGTCCATGGAGATCTCTTCGGTTACACCGTAGCAGTAACAGGTGGGGCACACCATGGCACAGCTGCCGCAACCCATGCACCTGCTCCCCCATTTCTTCCAGACGTCCGATTCGAACTCGATGTCTAGGAGGTTGGCGAGGTTGTGTGCATCTATCTGTGTCGCGAAACCTTCCGAGATCCGGTGCCGGACTTCGAGATATTCCCTGGTATCTGCCTCGGTGACCTCGCGGGAATCAACTTGTTGGAGCGCGGTGTAACCGCGATCGGAGTCGATCGATACGAAGTACCTGTCACCCAAGTCGGTGAGGAATAGATCGAAACCGTGGGTGACAGTATCGGTTCCCAAAGACCTACAGAATCCACCTTCGCATGGATCGTGATCGATCCCGACGATGAATGTGTTCTGACGGCGGGAACGGTAGTAAGGACTTGGGAAGTAACTGCTAATGAAGACCTTGTCCAACTTGAGTAGAGCGTTGATGTCGCAAGCGTGCAATCCGACAATGGCTCTCGGTTGGAGTCGATAGCGAATTTCCTGACTCCAATCTTGCTCATCGAACTTGTACTCCGACAGCGTTTCCTGATACGGCAAGAAGTACGTCTTGGCGGAATACTCGGTGTTTTCGTAATCGAGATCTAGTTCAGTGGCGCTCTTGACGGGAAGGTAGTGATGAATTGGTTTGCCGGTCTTATCGGAGGCGACCTGTTTGGGGCCGACTACCTCAGCAGTTTCCAGCAGACTGTCGATGAAGCGGTACCACTCTTCCTTCGGTAGAATCCTGAAGAGCATCAGCCCTACCTCCACCGTTGACTTCTTGAGTGACGCGCGATAATAGCTGGTGATTGCCCAACTCGATGTTAACGCTGCTAGCGGCAAGTAGGTATTCGCAGATCACCTTATTGCTCTTGTGGTTTTTACGTATGGTGTCTTGAGCTACCGCCATCAGCTGCGCGTAGGTGAGGAGTGCACCGCTGATAAACCGACAGGACTGCGGCGCTAGTCAGGCTGGTTCGACAGTATGTCATCGACCTTTTTTGCTCGTGCCCTGTTCGATATCTGCTGCTGATGCTCGTACGCCGCGTGGATCTTACTGAGAAGATCTTTGACTGACTGGGGCTTCGTCAGAAAGTCAAAAGCGCCGTCCTTCAGCCCTTGCCGAGCATTTTCCGCGGTTGGATGGCCGGTGAGCACAATGACCTCCAACAAGGGGTTGGCCTCTCGAAGCTGTCTGAGCAGCCTGATGCCATCGACATCAGGCATCACAACATCGACCACCGCAACGTGAAGTTCCTGTTCAGCGGCGTACCGAAGAGCGTCGCGGCACGTATGTGCTACACAGACAGTCAATCCGCGCCGTTCGAGAGGAGGCGTAATCGCTTCTAAGAAGTCACGGTCGTCGTCAACCAATAGCACACGGATCTCAGCGTCAGCAGGTTTATCTGCAGCCTCGTCGCGTCGTGTTTCTATCGATGCTAGACGAGCCACACTTGCCAGGGTCGCGACGTCGCATGGTTTGGTCAGATACTCGTATACGCCTTCACGAGAAGTCTCGAATGCCTGTTCGATGTTGCCGTGCCCTGTGAGGATTAGTACGGGGAGCGACGGTGCCATCTGCTTGATCTCCCGAAACGTGCTAACCCCGTCAATACCAGGCATCTTCACGTCGAGTACTACCACATCGAATGGCTCGGATGACAACATGTCG
>CAYTDU010000148.1:7740-10115 GCA_964436395.1 uncultured Gemmatimonadaceae bacterium
CTTTCGGCTGTGGTCACCGAAAAACCTCGACGTTCGAGGCCAGGCTGCATGGCCTCTAGAAAGTCGGTTTCATCGTCAACGAGCAATAACTTGATTTTCCTGATGTCATCAGTCATGGTACATTATCCTTCTCCTATCGGCCAAAGCTCAACTATGTTGTTCTGGCAATAGTCGGTTGAGCATTGGCTTCATCGGCGATGCTGCTGGCCAAGGGAACTCGCATCGAAATGGTCGTACCCTTACCCACGGTGCTTTTTACCTCGATGTTGCCGCCCCACCCTCGTACGATCCCGTACACCACTGACAACCCCATACCGGTGCCTTGCCCTACCGGCTTTGTGGTGAAAAACGGCTGAAAGATCTTGTCAACGTTGTCAGGTGCTATACCACTGCCATCATCGGAGACCTCGAGCACCAAATAATCATCAACGCGCCGCGCACTCAGGTTGATGGCTCCTCCGTCTCCGAGTGCGTCAATTGAGTTGTTGACCAGGTTTGCCAGAACCTGTTCTAGCTCATTGGCATCGAGCCAAACAGGCGGTATGTCGTGCGCGATATCGAGATTAAGGGCGGCGTTGTTGGCGCGAGTGCGGCGCTCCAACAACACAGTGATCTCCCGCAGTATCGGCTCGACATCGGTTGCCTGGAGGACCGTATCGGTCTTCCTGCCGAACTGCAGCATCTTGGCAGTGATGTTGCCGCATCGTGTGACTTGGCGTTTACAGCGCTCTATGGATTTCTTGAGTGTCGCGTGCACCTCGAGCGGCAGCTCGATGTCATCAAGGGTGTCGCCCACGTTGGTTTGCTCAGCACTGATTGTTGCGAGAGGTGTGTTGATCTCGTGAGCGAGGCCGGTAGCAAGTTCACCGAGTGATGCCAGCTTGGCCGAGCGTAGTACATCGGCATACATTTGGTCTCGCTGTTGGTTCGCGAGGTCCACTTGCCTGGTGAGATGGGATGTAATGAGGACCGTTGCCGCCAATACCAAAGCCAAGGCAACACTTGCGATCAGTGCACCCATGGCTACAGCTCGCGAGACAGGTGCAAGTATTTCACTATCTGGTTGTTGCACGACCAGGGACCAGCGATCTCCATTGAGCCATGTCGTTACTCGCCGCATGCTGTCACCAGGGCTCACCACATGCATGTCGCGCACTCCCGAATGCGCGGGTGGTTCGGTCAAAGGTGATGGATCCAGGACCGCCCCGTCGCTGGGCGGAGTCTGATAGAGACCCTCCCGATTGACGACGAACACGTCTCCGGTGTTTCCCACCTCGAGAGATTGGACCAGTCCGTACAGAGTTCTGTTGTCCAACGTTGCACGCAGTATCCACCAGCCGTTTGGCGATTGTCGTCTCACCGCCACTACACTGTGAGGAGCGTTCCTGTGGCCCAGGAAGACATCGCTGACGATTGAGCCCCGCGCCATCACTGTCTGGAACCAGTCGGCATTCTCGTAGGTTCTGTCGATGAGGTCGAAAGGACCTACGTATGCCAGATGCCGTCCGCGATTGTCAATAACGCCGAGGTCGACGAACGCGGAGTTGTGAACACTTGTTACTGCAGCGAACACTTCCTGCAGTTTCTCCGGATTCACGAGTTCCTCTAGCGTATTGGTGCTTGCGACCATTTCCAATGTGCGGAGCTTTTCGGTCAGATACATGTCGATCGCCGCGGCATGTGCTCGAGCCATGGTGCGGTGTGCAGCGAGAGTCTGTTCTATGGCGATCTTACGAAACACAATCCAACTTCCACTACCGACCACCACGAAAGGCACGGCCGAGATCAGTAGCAGCGCTGCAACGATTCTCCAACGCAACCACGGGGCGGAGCGTTGTTCTGAGGGAGTGCTCTTCTGCCAGGGAAAGCGCATGTTCCGGAATCTCTCAAACCTGCAAAGTGCACAGTTGGGTCATTGTGATTATGTGTCTCCGAACGGGTTGGCAACCTCTCTGTACAGGTCCTCTGGGCGAAGGATCCCCACCATCTGCCCTTTCTTTGTCACGGGTAGGTGTGACAGATGGCGGGATACAATCATATGAGCAGCCTCCATCAGCGGTCGGTCGATGTCGATTGACGGGAAAGACCGCACGACGCTGTCTAGGGTGAACACGCCTACGAGCTTGGCCTGGGCCAGAAACATCCCGGTAAAATAAGAAGCGTATGGGGAGTCCAACCAGGTGGGTATAATCACCCGTACGATATCCTCCGCACGGATCATCCCCACGAATTCTTCCTGTCGATCAAACACCAACAACGTCCGACGACCCCGATCCGCGTTTTCCTCGGATAGCGTTAGCGTGTGATTCTTCAGCAACGCGTTCACCGCATCACGTACGGTCTGGTCGGCGTAGACCCGTGTGTACATCGATTCA
>CAYTDU010000149.1:0-10031 GCA_964436395.1 uncultured Gemmatimonadaceae bacterium
TGGACTCCACGGCAAACAGGTTGGCCCCGCCTCCGAGCACGACCGACACGTCCCTCATTTGGCCGTAGACCAACTCGTCCAGCCCCATACCGGTGAAGGTGTGCGCGGTCAGCCAGGCGTCGGACCAGTTCCCGAAGGAGCCGTAGTCGTCGATCGCCAGGGTGTTGGTCCCGGTGCCGCCGACCAGCTCGACCCTTCCGTGGATGTCCGACAGCGGGCGGCCCAGCTCGGGCCCGACGAGAGGGCGGCGGAGTGGATCCGATCCCGGCGCCAAGGCCATGTGCTCTGGTCGAGCTCCGGCGAATCGAAAGAGGCGAAGCGACTCGAGATCGCCATCGCGAAACTCGCTCACCAGTCGGTATGAATCGTAGATGAGCATGCCTTGGCGTCTCCCAGATGTCTCCAAAACCAGGGAGCATTCTGGAGCACTTGAGGGCACAGGAGAGCCCTCGTCGGGGAATTCCCTGAGAAATCCAACGCGTTGGAGCGAGAGACGTGCGACATCAACCTCTTTGGTGGATCGCTCCAATCGGGTTTTCATCCCCGGTTCGGGGGCGGCGCAGTTCAATCGTCGTTCGGTTTTTGGTCGCGGCGGCGACGCAGTCGTGGCCGGTGTTGAAGTTCCCGGCGCCGATCTCAGCTGCCGTCTGTTCTGAGCATCCGCACGATCCGGATCGAGTTACTCGCCCGAACATGTTCGAGCTCACCCCGCTTGACCATCGCGTACACGGTCGCCGTACTCACCCCAAGTATCGCGGCGACCTCCTTCACAGTCAGGAAACGTCGACCCTCGGCGCCCAGACCTTGTAACAAGGATGTAACAAGACGCGTGCTACAGCCTGCAACTCGTTGTGAATTCTCGAGTCCGTCACGATTTCGATCTTGAGGATTTTCAACAACTTGCATCCCATTGCAACCCCCTGCTGACCCCGCGTTTCTTACTCCGGAACCGAAGGCCGCTGGTTCGAATCCAGCGTGGCGCGCTACCGCAACCGGTTGAATTCCCTCGGGTTCTCCGGTTGGTCCCGACCCCTCCTCCGACCCCGATTCGTCCTCCTGTAGCAAGGATGTAACAAGAGCCTCGGGACCGTCTGCTACAGGTTGCTTCTCGCTGGACGACCCGAAGCTCAATCGGTTCACCTCGTCGCGCAGGTATTCGGGCAACAGGTGGCCGTACACCTCGGTCGTGATGCGTGGGTCCGCGTGGCGAAGGATACGCTGGACGGACGCCGGATTGGCCCCCGACATGAGTAGCAGGCTCGCCGTCGTATGACGCAGGTCGTGAAAGCGGATCTTCCGGACGTCGGCCTTGGGCCAGAGGAGGTGGCCATGCTCGGGACATCTTCGTCGTGCGTTGTCCTCGGCGCGCTCTTTGTAGCCGCACCCCTTCTTCCGACAGACGTGAACGTAGCCCCGAACGATGCCCGCACGACCGAGCGCACGACGCAACACGGCCTCGAGCTTCGTGTCGGAACGCATCATCTCCCCATCCTCCTTTGGGAACACCAGGTCGGAAGTCGACCGTTCCATCGCGGCCTTGAGATAGGGGGCGAGCTCGGCCGCGATCGGAATTGTGGCGGCAGCCTTACCCTTGGTCGTGTCGTTCGTGTAGGACCGCTCGATGGTGATGAGCATGGTCGCGAAGTCGACGTCCGACTTGCGGAGGCCGAGCAGCTCCCCCTTGCGCATGCCCGTATAGATGGCGGTAGCGAAGAGCGGCCGGTGACGTTCGGAGAGCACCTGCAAGACGAGCGGCACCTCCTCGACTCGCAGGAAGTCCGGCAGTCGCTTGGGTACACGACGTCGAGGCACTGCCAGCGCGGGGTTGGTTCCCGTCCATCGTCCGGCCTGACGGGCCTTGTTGAACGCTGTGACGAGAAAGCGCCGCAGGTGGTTCAGGGTCTGGGGACTGAGGTCGCCGGCTCGGGATTGCAGATACGTCTCAATCTTGCCGGAGGTCACGTCTACCAAGTGCAGCGTCCCGAGCTCGGTGTTGATGAGGTTCCTTCGAACGGCCGACTCATTTCGACCATGCGATGTCGTCCCCTTGGAGTACGTATCGAGCCACCACTCGAGAAGCGCGGCGAGCGTACCGCCACCGTCCTCGGGTGGAAGCTCCTCCAGGCCATGGCGCTGCCGTTCGGCTCGACGCTCGAGCTCGCCCGCGAGCTTCCTCGCCTCTGTCTTGGTTCGCGCGGTCGAAGCCTGCGACCTCCACCGACCGGTTTCGTCTTTGAACCGCAGGTACCACTTGTTGCCTCGTTTGTAGACGGATGCCATGTCTCACCCCAGCTTCTTGAGTGGTAGCGCGTCCGATCGCATGGACAAGGTTTTCGCGTTAGGTCTTGGTCGATTTTCGCCTCGCACGTACGCGCGGACGGCAAGTGGATCGAACCTGAGTAGTCCACCAACGCGAAGGCACGGAAGCTCGCCCGATTCGGCGCGGTGATACACCCACGAGCGGCTCACCTTGAGGTAGGCGGCGACATCGTTGGCGTCCCAGAGACTCTCCTCGGGTGCTGTCATCATGTTGGCAACTCCGTGGGACCGTATACGGATTCACGATGGAATCGCGAAGATGGCGAAGATGCTGGCATCGCCCAAGCTGTCTTCACAGCGACGCGGGATCAACCTGAACGAGCACCCTGAGCTTGTCGGCAGGAATGGTCGTGGACGCGCACATGGTCTTCAACACGCGCTCGAGTGATCTCGCGCGATCAAGTTGGTCGTCGTGCGAGAGTTCCGCATCGACTCTGAGGGTGACGACTCGCGCAACATCGAGGTCGCGCTTGCGGCTCGTGCGAGCGAATAGGCCGAATGGTAGAACTTCGACAGTCCCGGCCGTTGCGAGAAAACTCTCGGCGGCTCGGGTGACGTGCTCGACCAGAGTGTCGAAGGACTGGTGGTACGGAACCTGTAAAACGAACGTGGTCATCTTGGTAATGTCTCCATGTTGGGGTTGTACTGACTACATGACCCGGGCGACGAGATCGTTTCACGAGTCAGTCGAAGACGTTCCTTCTGTCGGGAGCAAGCAGCGCGAATTGATCCCATTCGAGTCGAACCACTGGCTATACGAATAGGAGTAGTCATGATGGAGCATCCATGAGTGGGATGCGGTCCTCCCTGTCAAGCGCGAGCATACGGCCGGACACGGCCGATGCGGATCGACCATATGCGGTCTCCGGTGAGGTGGCGCGTGCCTCCAGTGGTGCGCTACCCCGCCGCATACCCGGCGTACCGATATTCCGGACCCGCCGGTCCGGCCGTATGTCGCGTGGAGGTCCCTCGTCGTCTATTCGGCGGTCCTGAGCCACTTGGTGTCCCACGGCCAGGTCAGACGTTGGGCCACATCTTCGAGTGTAGCCTTCGTAAACTGCTGGTCCGTGAGTCCGAGCGCACGGATCTCTCCCCGGTCAACATATTCCCACGCCGAAACGGAGTTGAAGAAGATGGCCTTCTCGCGAGCCGACCGCACGGCCTCATCAAGGAGCGTGAGGCAATCGAGCAGTCCCATCTCCACCAGGTACTTGCGCTGCCGTTTGATTCGCTCCTCGTTGAGCTCGACGTCGCCTCGGCGAAACACAATGAACTCTGGCAAGATGTAGTCGCCTTCATCGCGAAGCGCCACGGTCGCATCCGGTAGCCGATGGGAAAGCCAACGGCAGAATCGGGTCACGACGCAAGCGCTCCACTCATCGCCGGCTACCTTGGTGAATCCAGTTGCGATTCTGGGGCGAGTATCCTTGGGATCCGCGAAGTAGACGAAGTCGTCGTCTTGCTCCGGGGCCCTTGGTTCGTCGAAAATCTCCAGAGAAAGCTCCTCGCACGTCCATGTGAAGTGCTGGTTGAGCATGTCCTGGGCGAGAAGAATCTCCCGTCTTGTGTCGCGTGGGAGAGGTTGATTGAGAAAGATCTCGTAGGTGAGTGTTCTACCCATATGCATATCGTTGAAGAATTAGACATCGGGCCCGGTCCCTCGGTACGCGCGGGCAGGTCCACCCATGGTCAACTACGCTCCGTAGTGCGAACGACCTCCTACGGGCTCCATGCGACGACAAGGCGATTCGTTTCAGCTACATGCTCTTCCGTGATGCCCTCGGGCGTCCGTGAGTGGCGAGTGCGGTAGTCGCGGCGGCCGAACCCGTTCCACTACCGTTTCGCCTTCGCGGCCTCGATCTTGCGAATGATCCCGAGCTCTTTGCCGAAGAGCGCTTCCCGCGGGACAGTTTCAACCCGAAGTCCGCCGCTTGTCCCAGCTTGCCCGCGGGCGCCGGAAGGGCCATCGCGTCCCGGTTCACCGCTCTTGCCTTTCTCACCCTTGCAGTCCTTGCCTGAAGGACCGGCATCGCCCCCGTATCCGCGTCGACCTCCAACGCCCCCGTGACCACCGCGCCCAGCTTTGCCGCCGCGACTTGATGCAAGCACTCGATGACGGAGCGTGTCGGCGGATGCTTCGTCGAGCATCATCACGATGGAGCCTCCATTGCCACCATTCCCTCCGTCGCTACCGGCGGTCCCGGCGGTGCCGTCTCCACCATCGCCGCCGCGTCCGCATGTACTCGTTGCGTCGCGTCCATCCGAGCCGGCACGTCCCGCTTCCCCGGCGCGACCGGGGTGGCCATCCTCGCCTCTGGTCACGATGGTGACCGGCTTGTCCACCGACGGACTGATGTAGTAGCGGGTGCTTTGATCGCCTCTTACCCGGATGAGCGCCGCGTTCGGATAGAAAGGAGTCGAAAGCGCCGTCACGGCGATCTCCAAGTTGGGGCCCGACTGCCCGTCAGCTCCGTCTGCCGGGGGTTCCCCGGTTTGCCCGAGGAGCTTGCCGAGGAAATCCGGGTCATCGGGAGGGGCAAAGCCAAACGCGTCCTTCTGCTGGCAGTCGTACACGGGCGTGAGCTCGGCCGTCCCCTGCGAGCTTTTCAGTAGCTCATCATCGATCGTCGTCTCGAGCCAGGCGGTGAAGGTTATTCCGGAGGCAGCGGTGGCGAGCGGGTTGGAAGGGGGCATCCAGATCCACTCGCTCTTGTCCTCCATCTTCCCCGAATCCCCGTTCAGCCGGATGTCGTCCGGGTCGATGACGGCATCTTTTTCGCCCATGCAACCGAGTGCCGGCTCAACGCTGCTACAGGTCGACCCGTCATTCAATTTCGCAATCACCTCCACCTGGAAGGCGTCGCCTGGGCAAAAGAACTTTTGACCGGAGGCGGGTCGGACGCTCACGTTCGCGACCTGTCTTGGGTCGAGTTGCACATGAGATGGGCCGCAGGCAACGAGAGGCGTTGCCAGAACGGCGACCAAGAACGGGATAAGAAGACGGATCGGTTTCATGGCTTCTCCTCGAAAAAACCGCGCCCTCATGGCGCGGATCGTGGACTTTTCGGTTACGGGGTTTCGAGTGGACGGCTCTTGGTGGGGTCGATGCCTTTTGTCAGGGCTCGCCAGCAACCGCGAGGGACGTCACGCCAGATGCCGTGAACAACCACGGCCTTGAGCACAACTCGGCGATTCTTGGGTTCATCCACCTCGGGAGCCGTGTCGATGGCGGGGCAGAATTCTCCATACCCAACCGGCACCAATCGCGCGGCTTCGATACCGAGCGATTCCAGGGTACGCGCAACAGCGATTGCGCGACGGTCGGTGAGATCTAGATTGTGTTCGTCCGTACCCTTGGCGGAAGCGTGGCCTTCGATCTCTACGCGCGTGATCTCCGGGTGCTCGCGCAGCACGCGCGCAACATCTTGGATGGTGGGTATCGCATCGTCGCGAATGCGGTCCGAATCCGTGTCGAACTCGATCTTCTTCGACTCGGGCACATACACAATGGAGGATTCGGGGTCGTATGCAACGGCGCGCGATCTGGGAGGCGTGTCGGGACAGCCGTCGTCGTCCCGGTATCCGTTGTATGTCTCGGCTTGGTCTCGGCATGCGTCGATGGCGTCAGCTATTCCATCGGAGTCACGGTCCGGGGCTCGGCAACCATCGCTCGGGTTGGGCGGCAGGTTGTCCTCGAGCTCATTCGGGCAGGTGTCGAGCGCATCGGCGACCCCGTCGCCATCATCATCGCTCGAGGGGCAGCCGTCGGTCGGGTCTGGCGGCTTCCTGTCCTCCTTGGCATTGGGGCACTTGTCCTCGCTTCTGGCAATGCCATCGTTGTCCCAGTCGCCGGCGGGGCAACCATCGTTGGCTTTGGGTGGCAATCCATCTTCGGGATCATCCGGGCACGAGTCATCGATGTCGGCGGCACCGTCTCCGTCGCGATCGCCACCGCGGTCAGCCACGGAGTAGTGGGGACGGGGTGGAGCCTTGCATCCGGATACGACAAGCGCAAAGGCAAGCAGAAAGAAGGTTCGACCTTGCACTGTATGACTCCTCTCCTATTCGAGCCATTCGAGGGATTCACAGATGTATGGCCGCTCTAGGTCGCAGTCTGCGTCATTCCAGGTGCCGTCGCCGCCACCGAAGTAGTTGATGTCGGCGCAGTCCTCGTTGCCCATCTGATTATTGGGTTCACCTGAGCGCCAGTTGGTGTATCCGACGGGACTTCCGCTCGCCCATTCCCAGCTGTCTTCCTGAGCCAGGTCTGAGAATCCAATCCACCAAGCTCCCGAAGCCTCGTATCCCGCACGAGTGGAAAGCCACGCGTTTTCCGCTGAGCCGCTGATGGACACGAGGTGGTATCCATACGGGCATGCAACTGCTGCTGTTTCCCAGGTCACCTCGGTTGTGCAGAATAGGTAACGTCGACCTGTGCCATTGAATTGAAAGCCCCAGCATCCACAGAGGTAGTCTGTTTGGTGGTGGTCATCGATTTGCCCGTTGCAGTCATCATCCAGACCGTTGCACGGCGTATCAAATGCATGGGGGAACGACGTCTGTTCGCAGACAAGCTGACCGGCTGAACACTTGATTTGGCCGAAAGCGCATATGCCGGTACCGCCGCTTTCACAGTCGTCACCACCGCCGGGATTGCCTTCGTCTACTTCGCCGTCGCAGTTGTTGTCCTCGTTGTCGCAAACCTCTGCTGACGGAGATGTGTTCGCGACGCAGGTCATCGTGGCTTGGACGCATTGTTCGAGACCTGGCCCACACACGCCCGGCAGACCAGTGTCGCAGATGGCACCTGGTGGAATGCCATCGTCCACGGTTCCATCGCAGTTGTTGTCGATGCCGTCGCAAACCTCGGTTTCCGGGAAGATGGTTTGCTCGCAGTGCAACGCCCCGCCAAGGCAGACTTGGATTCCGTCGGAACAGGGACTCAGGGCAGGAACGCCGGTCACCGAGCAGACGTCGCCTACTCCGGGTAGGTCGCCGTCATCAATGTCACCGTTGCAGTCATCGTCGAGACCGTTGCAGATCTCGGACTGAGGCGTGTTCACGCCTTCGCAGACGATTTCTCCGGATACACAGTGATCGATACCGATGCTGCATTCACCCTGTTCCCCCGTGTCGCACGGCACTCCACCACCTGGGTCGCCTTCATCGACTTGACCGTCGCAGTTGTTGTCGATGCCGTCACAAACCTCCGGCTCGGGCTCCGCGGCTTCGCATACGATGGCACCCGAAATGCAAGCTGACAGGCCTTCGGCACAGGGTCCGGGCTGGCCGCTGTCGCAGGATTCACCACCACCCGGATTGCCGTCGTCAACCTGCCCGTTGCAGTCGTTGTCGACCCCATCGCATTGCTCGGGGCCCGTGGGAACGCACGGGTCTTCAATCGTGACGTCTTCCGTCGAACCGGTGTCGGCCGCTACGTCTGCCGACGCATCCTCACCAGCCTCGAGCTTGGCGTCCTGTGCGATATCGTTGCGGACGTCAAAGATTGCATCCGTGCCCGCGTCGGCGAAGCCGTCATCGGCGGCTTCAGGGTCTTCGCTCGCACAGGCAGATGCGACGATTGCAAGAAGTACCGCGAGCGCATGCCACAGATGCACTTTGCCAACAGCACGTTCTGCGGCTCGCTCTGTCGACTGTTTCGGTTCCCAACGACTATTCATGACGCCTCTCCCGTGATCGCGAGGTCACTCGCGCGAACGGTGCACTCGCCGGCTCGTCTACCCAGCCCGTGAGGGCTGGAACGAAGCCACTTCGCCTGAGAGTGGGGATCCGAACGGCTACAGAATTCCCGGCCTTCATGACCCGCCGTGACGACAAAATGCCCCTTGTCGTCCTCCTTGATGGAGGGGGTTCAGTGTCGCCCAAGCGTTGTTGGACGTCAAGCGGTTTCTCCTCGTCGTTTGTTGTTCTTCCATGGACGGATTCGCTCGCATCGCCAGCTGAGTTTGACGGGGTGCACGGATTCATTGTGGGTGGCGCTGTGGGGGCCGACGGTTCGTTGGTCACGATGTCGACGGCGTCGATGACGCCGGGCATCAGGTTTGGTGGGAGGGCGGCCTCGAGCTTTCCCACTGCCTCCCGGCGACGTTCGTCCACCAGATGGAGGTACCGTCGGGTCGTGTTCAGGTCTGCGTGTCGGAGTAGGTCGGAGACGGTAGACAAGTCAGTGCCGAGCGTGAGCGCAAGGGTGGCACACGTGTGGCGAAAGGTATGAGGAGTGATGTGCTTTGCAGTGCCCATGACATCACGCATCTTCGCCACAAGGCGCTGAACCGAGCGGATGCTGATGCGGCGTCCCGTCGATGAGACGAACAAGGCGCGCTCCTCTTCTCCAGCCATCTCTTCGCGATCCGTCATCCAAGCGAAGATGAGAGCAAGTGTGCCGGGGTTCAAGGGCAGGTCATGAACGGTGCCGCCCTTTCCGTGGATGCCAATCAAGGTCGAGCTCGGAACGTCAACTTGCTCCAGATTGAGTGCAATGAGCTCGTGCACGCGAAGGCCGAGCTGCACGAGCACGGCCATGATCGCGAGGTTGCGCGCGCGCTCCCGGTCCGATGACACATCGACGATGACCTCGAATGCCGTCCGCACCTCTCCCAGCCCAAGAACCGGCGGGTCCCGAGGAGGTTCACGTTCAAAGGGGATGCCGTCGGTGGGGTTGTGCTCCCAGCCGAGCGCCCGCTCCGCGAACTGGGCGAAGCGACGAAGTGCCGCGAGTTCTTGATTCCGCGTCGATGCGGCTCGACGATCGCCTCGCGAAGTGGGTCGGGCGAGGAACGCCTCAACCCGCGCTTGCTCGTGTGCGGTGGGCGCTGCATCGGACCCGTCGGGCGTCGAGAATGCCAAGAACGCGGCCGCGATGGCGCCGTACGTCTTGACGGTGCGTGGCGCATGGCGCGTCGCGAGGTGTTGTCTGAATGCGTCGATGATGGCGATCATATATGGACGGTGAGCGGGGACTCTGAAACGTCGAGGCCGCTCACGACATGAAGAAGGGCATGAGCCTGCACGAGCTGTACATCGCGTGCTCACCCGAGACGTACGAGAACCTCATTCGTGTCCTCGCCCGCGCCCTTGAGCTAGACGAGGATGAGGCAGAATCCAGGCTTGAGGAGATTCTTGCTCGCGTCGTTCAGGTGGTCGCCGCGAACCCGGAGTTGCTTCAAGCCCTCCTCAACGCAGGCATTCCTGAAGGACCCGCAGCGCGCGATCGCGAACCTCGGGGCTCAAACCCCGAAGGAGGCGAACGATCGTGATGACCTCAGGCAGCTCCGCGCGCTTTTCGCCGATGAGTGCGTCGACCGTGGTGTCGAGCTGACTCGCCAGCCGAAACGCGACCAACACTGATGGCGTAGCCATCCCGAGTTCGATGCGCGAGAGGTACTTTTCAGCGATCTCGGCATCCTCGGCGAGCTGCCGTTGGGTCAGACGGTTCGCTTCCCTCGCCGCTTTGATGGCCCGCCCGAAGCGCTTTCGAAAGTCCTCTTCCTGCATGTTGCAGGGGAAGGATAGGTAGAGGGAGCGCGCAACCGGAACTATCGATAGATGGGTTCTTGGTTGATTACAGTATATCTATAGGTATACTTGGTGACCAGCCATGGGAACCTTTCGATGACGCAGCGGCAGGGCACCTTGGGAGCTTCTGGCGTCGTCCAACAACGCTTCGGCGACGCGGCCTAGGATCCGAGGGT
>CAYTDU010000150.1:0-9981 GCA_964436395.1 uncultured Gemmatimonadaceae bacterium
CGAGACGCGGTGATCTACCACGACAATGACTTCGAAGTGTTTGTCGATCCCAACGGCGATACTCACGAGTACTACGAGCTCGAGATCAACGCGCTCGGCACCGAATGGGATCTGTTCTTGGTGAAACCGTATCGAGACGGAGGACCCGCGTTGAACGCCTGGGACATCCGGGGATTATTAAATGCGGTGTCAGTGGATGGCACACTGAACGACCCGTCCGATTTAGATGTCGGTTGGAGCGTGGAGATAGCGATTCCTTGGGATGTGCTGGCCGAAGCTGCCCATCGGGATGCGCCTCCTGCGCACGGAGATCAGTGGCGCGTCAACTTCTCGAGAGTCGAATGGCGGGCCGAAATAGTGAATGGCCGGTACGAGAAGGCCGAGGAGCCAGAGGACAATTGGGTGTGGTCTCCGCAGGGGCTGATAGCGATGCACTACCCGGAGATGTGGGGAATCGTCCAGTTCTCCACCGCGACCGTTGGATCGGGGACCGAGGTTTTCCTTCCAAGACTCGAGGACGAGGCCCGATGGTTGCTGAGACAGGTCTACTACAAGGAGCACGCTTGGTTCCATTTATATGGGGTGTTCACCGACGATGCCCGCGCGCTGGGCCTTCCTGACTCTCCATTTGATCTCCGAATTTCTGCGACGGGGGCAGTGTTTGAGGCACGGCTCCTCGTGAATGAGAGGGAGATGCGCATTTCGCGTGACGGGCGCGTTTGGTGAGCGACCGATCTTGCGACATGCGAACCTCTCCTCGCTTATGAGGAAACTCACCGTATGAACTTTGCGGCCGTCGACTGGTCGATTCTGGGTGTTGTAGTAGGACTGATGATCGCAGGAGTCGTCCTAGCTAAGAGCTACATGCGCAGCGTCGCAGATTTCCTTGCAGCCGGGCGCACGGCAGGACGGTATCTGATCACGGTCTCCCAAGGAATGGCGATGGTCGGCGCCATCTCCATTGTCGCCTTCTTCGAACAGAACTACGTGGCTGGGTTCCCGCTCACCTGGTGGGGGCTAACTACTGCCGTAGTGGTGCTGGTGATCACGGTGTCGGGATTCGTGATCTACCGGTTTCGACAGACTCGCTGCCTCACGCTGGCCGAGTTTCTCGAACGCCGCTACAGTAGAAACTTCAGGGTGTTCGCCGGCATCATCCTGTTCTTATCGGGAATTATCAACTTCGGAATCTTCCCCGCCGTCGGCGCTCGGTTCTTCATCTACTTCATCGGCTTGCCGCAGCAGTTCGAGTTTCTAGGGGTCGGTTTTTCGACCTACCCGATGTTGATTGTTCTCTTGCTCTCCATCGCACTGTTCTTCGTATTCTCGGGCGGACAGGTGGCTGTGATTGTTGCGGACTTCATCCAAGGAACGTTCGTCAACATCGTGTTCGTCATCATCATCATCTACGCGTTGTTCCTCGTCGATTGGACACAGGTGCACCAGGCACTTGCCAGCGCACCGGAGAACGCATCACTGCTCAATCCGTTTAGGACGAGCCAAGTAGAAGATTTCAATATCTGGTACTTCTTGGTGGGAGTTGTCGGAGTGATTTACGTGGTGATGTCGTGGCAGGGTGCGCAGGCATACAACGCATCAGCCAAGGATGCTCACGAAGCGAAGATGGGTCAGGTACTGACCAACTACAGGGATATACCGCGTAATCTCTTCGTGCTCCTGATACCGGTCGTCGCTTACACCATACTGCATCATCCTGATTTTGCCTCCAAGGCCACCTATGTAAATGATGTGCTCGCTGGGGCTGAAACAGAGACACTCCGCAATCAACTCCGCGTTCCCGTCGTGCTGACCGCCATCCTTCCGGTTGGCCTCATGGGTGCATTCGCGGCTGTCATGATTGCGGCGTTCATAAGTACTCATGACACCTACCTGCATTCGTGGGGCAGCATATTCATCCAGGATGTGGTCATGCCCTTCAGAAAGACGCCGTTCACCAAAGAACAACATCTGCGGGTGTTGCGTGTTTCGATCTTTGGTGTCGCGGTTTTCATATTCCTTTTCAGCCTATTGTTCCAGCAGAGTCAGTACATCGCACTATTCTTTGCTATCACCGGCGCGATCTTCGCGGGTGGGTCGGGTTCGGTATTGATCGGCGGCCTCTATTGGAAGCGTGGTACGACTGCGGCGGCTTGGAGCGCCATGTTCGTAGGATCCGGTATCGCCGTTACCGGCATAGTGATCCACCAGATCGTGGACGATTTCTTCATCAATGGGCAGATGTTCTGGGGAATCGCGATGGCTGCATCGGTCGCCACGTACATCACAGTCTCGTTGCTCGGTAAGAGGTCGGAATTCGATCTGGACGCGCTGCTTCACCGAGGCAAACGCAATGGCGAAGAGATTGCGTCACGCGGATTGAAAATGTTGGGTATGGGTGAGGAGTTCACCAAGAGCGACAAGTTGATATACTTGCTCACATACGCGATGATCGCGGGCTGGACCCTCGTTTTCATGGTCGGGACGATATTCAATCTGACACACGATGTAACCGATTCCGCCTGGGCGAGATTCTGGCAGGTTTACGTGTACATCCAGCTGTCGATTTCAGTGGCAATCGTCGTGTGGTTCACAGTCGGTGGCGCGCGGGATCTCAGGGACATGTTCAAAAGACTCGACGTCATGGAACGCGACGATGCCGACGATGGGCTCGTGCGTAGCTAGGGGAAAGAAACATGACGCTGGTACGACATCCGAATAACCCAATTCTCACGCGCAAAGATGTACCCGACATCTCACCGCACGTTGTCGATGCCTCTTCTGTCTTTAATCCGGGCGCAATCAAGGTAGACGGCAAATATTTGTTGATGCTCCGCGTTCAAACCCGCGGTCGAGAGACCTTCCTCGTCGTGGCCGACAGCACCGATGGATTGAACTTTGTGCCGCGCAGAGAGCTTGTATTCTTCAAAGGCATCGAAAGCGTTTCTGAGACGATCTACCACATTTACGACCCGCGACTGACGCAGATCGACGAGTGGTATTATGTGATGTTTGCGGCTGACGTAGAGCAGGGATGTAAGCTTGGTGTGGCCCGCACCTTGGATTTCAATGATTTCGAGTTCTTGGGTTTTGGATCTGATGGTGATGTCAGAAATGGAGTCTTATTCCCGGAGAGGTTTGAGGGCAAATTCCTGCGGCTCGATCGCCCGAACGTGGTGGAACTCGATGGCGGGCTGACATCGGGCGATGAGATCTTTCTTTCCCAATCTGTAAACCTCGTGGAGTGGCATCGTGTTGGCTCGGTGTTCGCTGGACGCCCCCACTATTGGGATGAGCGCATCGGTTCAGGGCCGCCGCCGATCAAGACGCGCGAGGGCTGGCTGCACATCTATCACGGCATCGCCACTCACTTTGGCAGCGCGAACATCTATCAGGCTGGTGTTGCACTGCTCGATCTAGGCAATCCTTGCACAGTAATATCCCGCAGTCGCAACAATATTCTCGAGCCGCGGGAGCTGTACGAACTCACAGGCCAGGTGCCGAACGTCGTGTTTCCCAGTGGAATTATCGTGGAGGATTACGACGACTATGGCTTTGCTTGTTCAGAGTCTCTAGTGCTCGTGTATTACGGAGCTGCCGACACCTGCGTCGGTTTGGCCCACACCACGATAGCCGAATTGCTGGCGGCATGTCTCTATTGATTTCTGCCCTGAGCCCCATCTGTCCAACACAAGTCTTGTCGAGGTGATCAATTGACCGAAGTCCCGAAGACGGTGTTTTTCGTCTCCCATACTCACTGGGACAGAGAGTGGTACAAGTCGTTTCACCAGTTCCGTGTCGATCTCTGCAGGATCATCAAGAGAATCCTCGACACTCTCGAGAACGACGCAGACTTCAAGCACTTCCTGTTGGACGGCCAGTCGATCGTGCTGGAGGACTACCTCGAGATCCATCCGGAAGACAGGGCAAGAATCGAGAGGCTGGTTGGTGACAATGCGCTATCGGTCGGCCCGTGGTATATCCTGCCAGACGAGTTCCTCGTCAGCGCCGAGGCAACTGTTCGTAACCTCATCATTGGGCACAGAGTTGCGGAACGGCTTGGCCGGGTGCAGAAGGTGGGATACATGCCCGATTCTTTCGGGCACATCGCCCAAATGCCGCAGATTCTGAGGCTGGCCGGGATTGATTCTTTCATCTACTCCAGGGGCAACGGCGACGAGATCGAGAGAACGGGTTACGAGTTCTTTTGGCAGGCACCGGACGGAAGTCAGGTGTTGGCCGTCAACCAGTATAAGGGCTACGACAACGCTGCCGGGCTCGGCTTGGAGTCGTACTGGGAGGCTCACACTCAGAGGGACATAGACATCGAGCTGGCTGTGCAAAAGGTGCGCGACCTATTCGAAGAGATGGAGACTCTTGCCCAAGGCGACATCTACCTACTCAACAACGGTGGCGATCACATCGGCCCGCAACGCGAGTTCGGGGCAATAGTCCGTGCACTGCAAGACGAATTTCCGGGTACGACCTTTCTCCACACTGGCATGGAGGAGTACGTCGGCGCGGTGAAGGCCGCGGGCTTCGTGAAGCACTGTGCCGAGGGCGAGATGGTTCAGGGTCGGTACCACTTCATTCTCTCGGGTGTGTGGTCTGCCCGCATGTATCTCAAGCAACTGAACGATGCTGCCCAGACCATGCTGTCATCATATGCGGAGCCGCTTGCTGCATATCACCATTTCAACCTCGGCATACCCTACCCGAACGGCGCTTTTGAAGATGCCTGGAAGCTGCTGTTGAAGAACCATCCTCACGATTCGATTTGCGGGTGCAGCACGGACGAGGTGCACCGCGAGATGGTGCCTCGGTTCGAGGGCGTGACGCAGACGTGTGAGCAGCTTCTACGGCACCGGATGACAGCAATCGCTCCGACGTTTGCCAAAAGGGAGGCCGACGATTGCGAGACGGTGATATGCGTGGCCAACCCATTCCCCAAGCGCCGCACCGAGATTGTCGAACGGTTGATCGTGTTACAGAATCGCGGAGCCGATGTATCAGGGTTAGTGTTACGTGACGAAAATGGGCACGTCGTCCCATACGAGGTAGCAGACGTAAAATGCGTCAGGCGGTTTTGGGGCATCGACTACCGAACCGAGTTGTCAGCCGCTCGGCAGTCGGAAATGCTGCACACGTATTTGAATGAATTCGGTGAAGACTACTGCGTCGCCAATCCTGAAACGGACGATCACGATTGTTTCCTAACCATCCAGTTTCTCGCCGAAGACCTGCCTGCTGTGGGGCATGCACTCTACTTCTTGCGCGATGAATCCTCGGAGGGTGCAGTCTCCGATCGCAGTATCAACGGCGGCGTGATGGTGGGAGATGATGGTGATACCCTCGAGAATGAGTTCGTTTGGTTGTGCCTTCACGGCAATGGGTCGTTTGACCTGCGCGACAAACGAGACGGGCGTGAGTACACAGGGCTCAATCTGCTCGAAGACACCGAGGACATCGGCGATGAGTACGACTACTCTCCGTGTTTGGGCTCCGAGACGATTACATCCTATGGGTGTTCCGGGACAGTGCGTGTGCTAGAGCAAACCACACTGAGGGGTAAGCTCGAAGCCGAGTTTTCGTTGACGCTCCCAGCGTCCATCGCGACAGGTCGCAAGAAACGCAGTGACGTCACTGTCGATTGTCGTGTCAGAGCGGTGATTACGCTGGAGTACGGATCGCCCCTGGTAGCTGTTGAACTACAATTCGACAACAAAGCCAAGGATCACAGGCTCCGCGCCGAGTTCCCGACTTCGATTGTCACGGACACCATTGTCTCTGACGGTCATTTCTACATCAACCGCCGGCCGATCGAAGTGGCTGGCGGCACGAGTTGGAAACAGCAACCGACGGGTACCTACCCGCAGCAGGATTTCTCTCTGCTGCAGGATGACGAATGCGGATTGGCGGTCTTGAATCGAGGCCTTCCAGAGATTGCAGCGACGAGAGATTCAGCCGGACGTGCCAAGATGTCGTTGACGCTTCTGCGCGCAGTTGGGTGGTTGTCGAGGGACGATTTCGAAACTAGGAGTTGTTCGAATGCCGGGCCGACACTCTTCACGCCAGACGCACAATGTTTCGGGGAACAAGTCTTTCAGTACGCGGTTGTGCCATTTGGCGGGGATTTTCTAAGTGCGAACGTCAAACACCTGAGTCAGGCGTTTAGGGTGCCAGCGATGACCATTCAGGGAGTGGTCGACTCGTGTATCTCAGGAGGGCAAGGTCTCTTTGAACACAGCTCCGAGCTTACGTGTGTGTCGGCCATCAAGAAGCACGAGCAGAGGGACACGCTCCTGCTCCGCATCTACAACCTGCGCGGAGAACCATCATCCGATTTGCTAACGTTTGGTCTCCCCGCTGCAGGCGCTTGGCGGACGGACCTGCTCGAGGAGCGTATAGAGCAGCTGAAGACGGCCGGCTCACACACAATCGAGCTGATCATCGGTCCTCACGAGATAGTGACGCTCGAAGTGGAGTTGGGAGCCTGACTGCTTCGGTGTTGTTCCACGTTTGTCAGCGGCAAGGCGTTGATTCATCAGGTTTCGCTTGCCGCGGATGTACGCGGACGTTTCTGTTGATCGGGCTCGCGAATGCAGACAATGCGGGTGTGCACGTTCCCGCGCGTTCGTCAGCGGTAACCCACAAAACTGAACGTGTGATTCAGATTCTCAGGATCCGCCAGCTCGGTCGACGGCATCCCGTACCATTCCGACCGTGTACGAGTCGTACTTGATTGGGTTTTCGTATCCGGTTGCCGGGCCGTATATCGCCAACAACGGGATGCCCACCCACTCGAGTTGCGCCAGCTTTGCTTTCCCGGGAGGGTTGTCACCCGTCAGGTCGATTCGTATTGGTGTTACGCCTGGACCGTTGAGCAACTCGACGACTTCTTCTCTGTGAAGCACACCGTGTTCCAGCGCCTTGCAGTTGAGGCACCACTCAGCGGTGAAATCCAATACGATAACGTCGCCGCGTTGGGCCGATTCATCGAACCGTTCTGGCGTGTAGTAGGTCCAATCAATGGGCCCGGCGCTCGCAAACCCGGATGACAACCAGATCGCAATGACCGAGAAGGCGGCTGCAATCCCGCCAACCGTTGCACGCCTACCGCCCGAGCGGGTAATGGCGAAGGTGCGGTAAGCGGTCCAAGCGCACGCGACCACTACAAACCCGCAGACGATCCACCAATAGACTCGACTCGGCGGGTCAGGTGCTCTCTGAAGTGAGGCAGATATCGATGTCCCTAGGAAGAATGCCGCCACGGCCAGCATCAACAGGCCCATGACCTGCTTGACCAATACGCTGGCCGGGCCCGTCTTTGGCATCTTCTTCACCCAACCCGGTTTGGCACTCAGCACCAGGTATGGGAGGGCCATGCCGGCTCCTATCGCACCGAATGTCGACAACGTCGTTGCCGGAGCCTGCGTTGCCGCCCAGGCGGAGGCACCTGCCATGAAGGGGGCCGTGCATGGTGTGGAGAGGACTGCGGTGAGAATGCCGAATGCGAACGATCCGATGATAGAGTCCTGACCCGGATTGAACTTGTATACGAACTGTGGCAACCTGAAGTCAAAAAACCCCATCATCCCGCCAGCCATCACGGCAACCACAATTCCCACAAGGGGTCCGAACCAGCCGGTCTGAAAGAGACTCGAAATGGCGGTGAACCCGGCTACGAATGCGATTGCACCGCCAAGACCAACCCAAAAAACGATTACTCCCAGGGACATTACGAGGCCAAGCATCAATAGACGAAATGTATCGTCTGATGCCTGGCTTATGCCCATAATCTTGATGGGGATCACCGGGAGTACGCAGGGCGTGAAATTCAGCACCAGGCCGCCAATCGCCGCGACCAACAAGAGCAAGGCAACGCCAATGGGACCGCGCGGGTCAAAGGTGAATTGCCATCCGAAGACATTCATCGCTACCGGATTCAGCAACGCGCCCGAGCCGCCATATCCGTCGAGTCCGAAGCCGGCGAATATCTCTGGTTCGTTGAGTTCGATCACGGTTTCCACGTCAGCGGAGATCACGCTCAGAGGTATGGTGAGTTGTACGGACTGCGGGGGGTAGCAGAGCCTGTCATCGCAAGATTGGTAACCGGCACTCAACTCGACACTGAACTCTCCGAGGGGCTGAGACGGAGAGATATCTATTGGCACATAGGCGATCGCATCGTCGACATACGAGAGCAGTTCAATTGGAGTACCCGTATAGTTGACCTCGACAGGCACGGGCGCAGGCCACTGGATCGGACGAACCTCGGCTCCCTCAGGTACCGAGGTGACTTCCAGCGTGGTCGGTATGGGTCTGAGCGCGCCCAATTGGGGCGGTACGACCGGTTGGTTGGGCCAGGAATGATATCCGGGACGATGTTGGTATATGACGGCAATCACCAGCTGATCGCCTGGCCGCAGTACAGACTTCGCAGCAACGGCTCGAACGGTTACAGCATCTCTGCCGCGCTGGAGTTGGGCGTATGAGTCTTCCGGTGAGACCATGGTGGAGCACAACAAGACGATAGCCGCCGCGGCAAACCGCACGTTGTGGCTCTGGTGTCTGTATTTGGAATCCAATACCAAGTCCTCGTCGATCGTCAGCCCGGCTCGCCAAACAACCGGGCGAGAACCTCTTGCAGCTTCTCACCGCGTACGTCTTCGTCAACTCCGACTATCGTGTTGCTGCTATCGACCAAGATTGCCTTTGGGACGCCAAACAACTCGAATAGCTCCGCTACTTCGCTGTCGAGTGGCTCAAATGCGTGCAACCACGGCATTGGCCATTGAGTCTGGCGCAACTCGTCTATGGTCTCTCTGCGGTCTCCCATTGCGACACTGAGGATTTCAAATCCATCGTCACTATATGACTCGTAAGCTTGGTGCAGATTGGGAAGCTCAGCCACGCACGGCAAGCACCACGTAGCCCAGAAATCAACTAGATAGACCTTCCCGGCGAGGTCCTGACGCGTATACGTGTCTTCTGAGTTTTCCAACGATGTGAGAGCAAAGTCAGGCAACTCAGCTCCCACTACGATCCGCGAGACACTGGTCTCCGCATCTCCCTCCGTCTGGGAGCCGCTCTGAGTTCTGCTGTCGCAAGCTGACACACATAGCACGCTCATTGCGTATGCAACAGTAACCGTACCGCGTAAGTTCATGGACTCGTTCCGCGTGAAAGTCTGAGTTGGAGGTCGCCGCGACCATGCGGTCGGGAGTAGCCTGCTGATTACCTGAAACTAGAAGCGACTCGTCCGACAGCCAAGCGTCAGTGGTGGGCCAAGGCAGTGTCGGACTTCGCAGGAGTTAGCATTTCTCGGGCCGTGGATGTACAATAATGGATCATGCGCTAACGGCCTGAAAATCTGCCGGCGCTGTTGACATTCCTTATCAACCTTCATGATCTCAGACGAAGTGACTCACGAATCCTATTTGGGAGTACTCGATGTACTCGACAACGGTGCGGGCTTTGTAAGGCGCCGCGAAGCAGGATATCTACCGCATCGCGGTGATATCTATGTTGGCAAGAACCTCATTCAGAAGTTCGGCCTCCGGAAGGGCGATGAAATTGCGGGTGAAGTTGGAAAGCCCGGGAGGCGAGGCAAGAACAAGCGGGTTACTCACCTTCTGGAGGTGAATGGCGAACCGCCCGAGTCGATCATGGACCGCCCGCAGTTCAACAGTCTGCGCGTACTGCATCCTGACGAACAACTGATTCTCGAATGCGATTTGGTCAGGAGAGGGCAGAAAGACTACACCAACCGGATAATCGACCTGTTTTGCCCGTTCGGAAAAGGTCAGCGGACCTTGATAGTCGCACCCGCCAAGGCCGGAAAAACAATGGTGCTCCAAGCCGTCGCCCAGGGTGTCGTCACCAACTACCCCGATTGTCACGTCATGATTCTGCTCGTGGACGAACGACCGGAAGAGGTCACCGAGATGGAAAGCTGCGGTTTTGGTGAGGTTGTCGCTTCGA
>CAYTDU010000151.1:0-9953 GCA_964436395.1 uncultured Gemmatimonadaceae bacterium
CCACCCGATCCAGCCCGTTCGTTGATCACCATTACCTTCGGGCCGAACAAACCGGCCATTGGCTGCGTGAACGGCTTACGATCGTTGGCGCGGGAGTTGAAGTACCCCGTCAGTTCGCGGCTCATCACTTCGACAAAGTAGTCAGCCGCCGATCCGCCGCCGTTGTTGCGCTCATCGATGACCGCGCCCTTCTTGTCCTGCTGCGCGAAATAGAGACGGTTGAAATACGTGTATCCACCACGCCCGGTATTGGGCAGCCACACGTAAGCCAGCTGTCCGTCACTCATGTCGTAGACCTTTTGGCGATTCTCTTCCACCCAGGCCCACGTTCGCAGTTGGTATTCACTCGACACCGGCTCCACCAATATCTCACGAGCGCCCTCCATCGAGGGTCGATCATTCACCGCCACGGTGATCGCTCGGCCCGCGGTTCCCTCCAGCAGCATGAACGGGTTGGTGGGAGCCCGTAGGTCGGCGCGGTCGATGGCGACCAAGTAGTCTCCCTCCTGCACATCCATGCCCGGCAGCGACAGCGGCCCCTGCAGGCCGGGATTCCAATCTTCGCCGCTGTAGATGCGAGTGACACGGTAGTGTCCGTTCGACTCCTCGAGGTCGACACCGAGCAATCCGGTTAGCGGGTTGGTGATGTCGGGATAGTCGCCGCCACGCACGTATGAGTGCCCCACCGCGATCTCACCCGAGAGCATGTCGAGCAGATGGTTGAAGTCGGAACGGTGGCTCACGTCCGGCAGCCAGGCGCTGTACCAATCCCACACGTCGTCCCAGGGAGCGCCATGTTGATTGTCGACGTAAAGGAAATCACGCATGAACCGCCAGCCGTCACGCAGCATCTGTGCGTACTCGGCGCGGGGTTCAACCCTGATGCGCAGGTTGCCTAGCGACAATCGACCATCGTTCCCACGCGGCGCCGAGCCGCTTGTGTTCACAATGGTCCAGTTGCTACCGGACCGGTACAGCATCTTCTTGCGGTCGTGCGAAACCGTGGCGGCAACCACCCCCTCCAAGAAATCCTCGGGTTCACGATCATCAATAGAGTAGCGGTGCAGCTTCGCACCACGTTCGTTCGGGATTATTTCTGCAACGAAGACGTGTCCCTCAGGTCCCTCGGTCAGACCCTGGTAGTTCCTAAGTGGCAACCCCGGCGCGTCGACTATACGGTCTGCAATACCCGCAAAATCGATCACCACCTCCACCTCCTCACTCGAGGCACCGCGCCGCGTTCCGCGACCCTCTGCCTCTCCCTCTTCTCCCTCTTCTCCCTCCCCTGCTTCCCCTGCCTCCTCTTCATCGCTCACCGGCAAAAACGGCGACTCCTCACCTTCCAGTAGTAACGCCAAATACAACGCCCGCGTCACCGGCCTGTCGTACGACGTCATGTCCAGCCATCCGGTGTTGAGACCGTAGTCAGTGGATGCAAGGAAGTAGAGGTATTTGCCACTAGCATCCCAGACCGGACTGATAGCATCCGCCATGCCATCGGTTAGCTGGTGCGTCTCACCTGTCTGCGTGTCGTGCACATAGATGGCACGGAGCTGGTTGTCCAGACGGCGTGAGTAGGCAATCCACCGCGAATCAGGTGACCACACCGGGTTCATGGTTCTTTGTGGATGCGCGTACCGGTCGGTATCAACGTGTGTCAGGTTGCCGGAACTGAGATCGACGATCAGCACTCTGTAGTCGGTATCTGTGAAGGCGAGCCGTGTGCCGTCCGGAGACCAAGTGGGTACGAAGTAGAATGTCGGATCGGGTATATCGATGCGACGTGCGTTGTTGCCCTCCTGGTCTGCGATCACCAAACCGTACTCGCCGCCCTCGTCGTTGAACCACGCGATCTGCTCACCATCGGGGGACCAAACGGCGTGTCTGTCGGCGACCCCGGGGCTACGAGTGATGTTGCGCCAGCTACCATCTTCAGCCGGAACCGTGAACAGGTCGCCACGGTATTCGAATAGCGCCCGTTTGCCGGCAGCGGAAAGGCGTGCATCGCGAAGGCCGCTGGATGGGACCTCCTCCCACCGTGATCTCGCCCAGTTCATGTCCCGCGCTACGTGGATGACCAGTTGGCGAGTGTTCCCTGTCGAGGGGTTCAGCTCGTGCAGGTATCCCGCTTGTTCGTACACCACGACGCCGTGACCCGCGCCAATGCTCTTGACATCGAAGTCCGAGTGAAAACTCTGCTGGGTTTCTTGGCCGGTTTCAGGATTCCACGACCAGACGTTTGCGGCCCAGTCGCGCTCGGATATGTAGTAGACCACACCGTCAAGCCATACCGGCGCCATGTGCCGTTCGCCCTCCCATGGCGGTGTGCGCACCTCCCAGTTGCTGGTCGAGACGACACGCACAGGCTGGGCCTGACCACCTCGGTAGTTGCGCCACTCGGGATCCCAGAAACCGATCTCCTGATACGCCAGCCACTCGCCGTCGGAACTCATTTCGCCGTGGTAAGCCTGCGGCACTGCGATCGGCACCGGCAACCCACCGTCGACACCGACGGTGAAGAATCTCTGAACTCGCGTCGGACGGCCGTCTCGGTTCGATTGGAACAAGATCTCGCCGTCGGTAGTCCAGCCCTGAACCACGTCGGCACTGGGATGCCAAGTTAGGCGGCGCGGTTCTCCTCCGGATGCCGGTATCAGGAACACATCGGTGTTGCCGCCATATTGGCCGGAAAACGCAATCCAGCTCCCGTCGGGAGAGAAAACCGGGCTGGTTTCGGCGCCCTCCGAGCTGGTGAGACGCAGCGCATCGCCACCGTCCCTGCCGACGATCCAAAGGTCGTTCGCGTGAACAAAGACGATGTGATTGGGGCCCACGTCGGGATCGCGTAACATGCGGGTCCCTTGGGCATACAACTGCTGGGTAGTGCCGTGGACTATGCCAATCGAGAGACAGAACAGGGCAAATCTGGTTGGCAGACGCATCGTGTTTCTCCGTTGTTCAGTTGTGAAATCCAAACTGGAGTAAGAAGGTTGAAATGTAAGCCAAGATGTTGAGTATGCTCCAGCACCCTTGCCACTCGAATCTCTGACTGCATACTTCGTGCGTCGAAATCCAGGTTTCCGCCGAGACGAGCCGGACGAGGATTCACGACAGTACAACAAACCGAGAGGCATCAATGTTCGTTTGGGACATCAATCCCGTAATCTTCAACATCGGCCCCTTGCCGATACGCTGGTACAGCCTGAGTTGGATTGCCGCGTTCGTCATCGGGTACCAGATATTCAACTGGATCAACAATCGCGAAGAACGCACCGAGCACGATCTCGACTCGCTATTCGTGCACATGCTTGCAGGTGCTCTCATCGGTGCGCGGCTGGGGCACTGCCTCTTCTACCACCCTTCCCACTACCTCACACACCCGATCGACATTATTGCGTTCTGGAAGGGGGGGGTGCGTGGATTAGCCAGCCACGGAGGCGCGATTGGAATACTCGTGGCGCTGTATATCTATGTGAGGAAGCACCCCGACAGATCCTACCTGCCGTTGGTCGACCGAGTCGTAGTGCCAACCGCGTTGGGAGGAGCATTCATCAGGCTGGGCAACTTCTTCAATTCGGAGCTCTATGGCCAGGTGACCGACCTACCATGGGCCATTGTCTTTTCGAGAGTCGACAACCTGCCGCGGCATCCGACGCAGTTGTATGAGTCGCTCTCTTACCTTGCGATCTTCGGCCTGTTGGTCTGGGCATATCGACGCTCTGGCAGGGAGACTCCACCAGGGCGCCTATTGGGGCTCTTCTTGGCCCTGATATTTTCGGCGCGGTTTATCATAGAGTTCTTCAAGCTGCGTCTGTCGGAGTACGGCGCCGCGATGCCTATTAGTACCGGACAGCTGTTGAGTATACCGATGGTGATTGCGGGGGTGGCGTTGATTGTGTATTCGGCGAGGGTGGTGGCGAAGCCACCTCCGGGGGCGGCCAAGAAGGCTGCAGACGCTTGAGCACCCTTTTACCTGAGTAACCTGACGACTCGACCATGCCACTGTCACGAAAGCATAGGCCTCTGTAAGGGAAGCTCGGTTGGTATATATCGACTCGTCGGCGCCCCAGTAGCCGGGGCCACACGCTGTGCGAACTGTGTGGCCCTAGCTTGAGTCAACTCGCGGGCACCAGATCTTTCGTCTTCAACTTCGCCGGCAAAAATATTCCGATCACACCTTTGAGTCCCACACTCATAACAATGTTGAAGAAGAACGCGAAGAAGGCGATGAGTATTAGAGAACCGGAGAGGGCAGCCAGTATCATATAGGTATTGAACTCACCATTCACATACAGTGCCCTGCGCAGCATGCCCTGAAGGCCTGCCATGCCCATGAACGCGCCCATCCCGATGCCGCCGAGCAGGTGGCACCAGAAGTGGATGTTCGCGAGTTTCTGACTATAGAGCTTCGCACCGTTCGTCAAGATCGGGAAGAGGATGTACACGGCTGAGTAGAGCGTCATCGTTAGACCGACCAAAATGGCGACATGAACATGCGGCCCCACGATCCACTGAGTGTTGTGAAGGATCCTGTTCAGACCGACGTCGGCCTGCATAATGCCCGCCGGCACGGCAAGCGCAAATCCAAGAAGTCCTCCCAATAAGAATTTCAGCTCGTTCGTCATCTTGAGCGGTCGAGCACTCCACAGGGTGACGAGTGTGATGAAGAACGCGAGGCCTTGAGTGATCAGCTCGAACGCAGTCACCATCTCTCCCGATATGACCTTCAGAATCGCCGGCTGTGCCTGGTCTGACAGGAGATGATGAGACCACACGGTCCACGACACGATCAGTTCCACGAAGAGAGCGGCGCGGGCCACGTTCTGCATGTAGAGGTCTTTACCGGAAATCATCGTGGCAAGCAGATACCAAGTGCCTGCTACGAAGATCAGCACCAACCCGTCGGCAATCAGGTCCAATCCCCACCAGAACCAGTTCTTGTAGAGCAACGCGTCTATTGCCGACTCTCTGAGGTCAAATCCGAGAATCGCCGCAACCATGAACACGAGTATCAGCACTCCGGTGAACAGGATCACCACCGTGTTGAGCGCCATGTCCACGGACCCGCGGGCAATCGCCGCGACGGGCAGCGGCACCAGATGTTCCTTCTTCTTTCTGCGGAAAAAGTTGGCAATGCCGCTCAGCCCGAGCGCCGAACCGAGCAACGCACCAGCAGGTTGTTTGTCCCAACCTTCCGGCGTGTAGGTGATGGTCTTGAAAACGTTGATCAAGAACAGCGCGCTACCCACCATGACGAGTGCGATTCCCAGAATGAAGAAGGCTCCTCCTACAGCACTAAACTGAGTGAAATCAGCAGGAAGCGGCCAGTACAACGTGTATAGCGGCGCATAGTGGGAGAGAAAACCGGCACTCCAGAAAAGCAACGTTCCGACGGCGATGAAGATCCAGGTGAGATTTGCGAGCTTGATGCTCCAAAGCGGTTTCTTCATTAGGAACGGCACCAGGAACAAGAACGCACCGCACACGAGTGCATATGTCGACCCGAATATCCCGACGAGCGGATGAGCTGTGAGAATGGCGAAGAACTGATCTTCACCCACGAATGGCAGCGGCTGGACTTCGTAGAGCCGCATGATCATGCCTTCGATCGCGGCGAAGGCGTAGAAGACCAACCCGACCACAACGAACCGCAGCGTGATCTTCTGCATTGGGGTGAGCGAGTCCGGTTTGAACAACCCCTGCTCCCCGTTTATGAATGTTGTTTTGAATGACATGGGATCTCAATGTGGTGTTGAGTGAGTTGGTTGTTATTCGTCAGAGGTTTCGCAGCCAACGACTTCGACTGCATCCTGTTCGATCATGCGCACACCCCGAGGCCCGGAGTATTCGGTTGAGCGGATCGAATAGACACCCGATTTGCTGAAATGCCACAGGATGTCATTCCGATGTCCGGGCACCACCTGCATCTGGAACAGCATAGACCAGTCGCTTCTGAACAGGCCGAATCCATAGGTGAGGTCGTTTGACGTGACGTCGAAGAGAACTGTCTCGTTGCAGTTGATGACCATCGGCCTGGCGGGCAAGTTGAATTCGTGATTCTCCACCGAGATCCGGAACGTGCGATCGGGAGTGTAGTTGCCACGATGCAGATCCATTGGAGACCACGGGATCGTGTTGTAGGTGATGATGTGAAGGGAAACACCGAGCACCGTGAGAAACGCCACCCATGCGTAGAATAGAGCGGGCTTTATCACGTTGCTTTTCCCTTGCCGCGTAACCCTGATTCCGAACCATCCGACCAGCATCATCATGACTAGGCAATACAGGGTGTACGCGAGAGTCTGTCCGAAGAGAACTACGTTTGAGTCGACCATTTGCCTTGCTTCGTTCAGGTGTGTTGTCGATATGGAAGCGTGCGCCGCCAATCAGGCAGCCTGCTTCCCATACTTTCTTGCCAATTCGCTCGCGAGTGCTTCCAAGCCCAGCTTTTCGCTGCGGTGAGCTTCGTTTGTCTCATATTCCTCAACGCGCTCGTCAACGAAGGCCAGCTCCGCCGCATTGAGGCCATCTATTGCCATTGGGTAGAGGACGTTGTCTTCCTTGTCGATGTGGTTCCGCAAGAGCTCAGTGTACCCCCGACCGGCCTCTACGAGACGCTTCCTGTCTGCCGGCGACCACTCATCTGCTCGCTCACCTAGTGCGTTGAGTTCCTTGACAAAGGCCCTGGCCTGTTCGTGTTCGTGGTACATCACTGCGAGCGGTCCGGCCTGCTTTGGAAAACCCGAGGCCACCATTCGCTCGAATAGGATCTCTTCCTCCTTGCCGTGATGAATCCGATCTGCATACAGGCGGATGAACTTCACGAAACTCAGCAGGTCGGCCTTGTTGGATTCTAGACGCAGGTTCGGCTGGGTTGCCATGAACCCATCTAGGGCATCGAGCACACGTTTGATCGTCTGATGTTCGTCTTTGAGTATCTGGATCGCATCCATCTCCGATAGTCCCTTTCGTAGATCTTTGGGCGGTTATCGCGCAGCACCCTTCTCAATCACTGTGCTACCATTGCGACTCCGTTAAGGCATGGCGTGTGCCACAACGCAACTCTCTATGAAAAAAGCACTTACAAATGTGAAGTTGTCATATCTACAACACGTGAGGTTGTAGATACGACAACTATGTTGTAAAATGTGTAACAATGCGACATCAAGCAGCCCTACTTACAATCGCGGCCGACCTCACAGCCTCATTGGCATCGCACGATCGCCATTCCCGGTTGTTGGACGTAGTTCGCCAAACCATTCCATGCGACGCGGCCGCTCTGTTGAGTTTTGATGGAGACGTGTTCATACCGATTGCAGCCTACGGCCTAGTCCCTGATGCGATGGAGCTAAGGTTGGCCCCGCGTGACCACCCCCGGCTTGAAGTCATTCTCAACAAGCGAAGGCCGGTGCGTTTTCCTCCTGACAGCGATTTGCCAGATCCTTTTGATCATCTGATTGATCTCGAGGTGGATGGGATACAACACATTCATGCGTGCCTGGGGTGTCCGCTCATGGATGGCGAAGAGGTGGTTGGTGCTCTCACAGCAGACGCTCTCGCACCTCATGCGTTTGATGATTTGGACGAAGAGTTTCTTTCAATGCTCGGAGCGTTGGCGGGAGCAGCGCTCAAGACGACCAAACTGATCGAAGCGTTGGAGGCATCTGCCGAGAGGAACAGCCTGGTTGCGCGTGAGCTTCAGCGCGCAGCTACTGAGCGCGCGGGCATTGAAATCATCGGCACCAGCCCAGGCGTCGAAAAGATGAGGCAGGAGATCGACCTGGTAGCCGATTCCAACTTCAGTGTACTGATTCTGGGTGAAACCGGTGTCGGTAAGGAACTGGTAGCCCGTGCCATACATTCAGCTTCTTCCCGGCGCGACGAACCGCTGATCTACGTGAACTGTGCGGCACTTCCGGAAACACTCGCCGAATCCGAGCTGTTTGGGCATATCCGCGGTGCTTTCACCGGTGCAACAGCTACGCGCGCTGGGAAACTAGAAGTTGCAGACGGCGGTACATTGATGCTCGATGAGGTTGGTGAGCTTCCTTTGGCGGTGCAGGCCAAGTTGCTGCGGACCCTACAAGAGGGAGAGATACAGAGAGTCGGGTCAGACAAGCCGTCGCGTGTTGACGTTCGTTTCTTGGCCGCCACGAATCGCGACCTCGAAGCCGAAGTGAAACGCGGGAAGTTTCGTGCAGACCTGTACCATCGGTTGCTGGTATACCCAATACGTGTGCCGCCGCTGCGCGAACGGGTTGAGGACGTTGGTTTGTTGGCGGATTTTTTCTTGGACCGAAACAGGCGGACGCTCGGCCTCGCGCAAATCGAGCTCAGTGCGGGAGCAAAGAAACAGCTGGAGTCGAATGACTGGCCCGGCAATGTTCGCGAGCTAGACCATCTTCTGCTACGCTCAATTCTGAGAGCAAGAGCGGACTCCGACGATCCTGACTTTGTACGAATTCGCGCACGTCACTTGGACTTGTCACCTCAGGACGATGTTGTCGCGCTGTCGAATACGTCGGGGCAACGATCCGTGTTGCCGGCGGGCACGACAAACCTCACTGGCGCCTTGGACCACTACCGGCGGGCCATGATTCGGTCCGCACTCGACCAAACGAGTGGAAACTGGGCCGCCGCGGCGCGGTTGCTGGGATTGCATCGAAGCAACCTGCATCATTTGGCCAAGCGACTTGGCATCACAAGACGTTAGCTGCGCTCAAGCATCATCTGCTTCATCGACTTCCTCAAACTCGTCAGGTGGGACCCTATTCAAGTAGGCCTCCCATCTATCAGTTAACCAAATCAGCTTCTCGTACAAGATCTGGGAGGGCAGGAAGTAAATGACCAATATTGGGTAGACTGCGAAGCGATTCAGGCCGAACGACGTCAGGAACATGAGCAAGAATATGAGTACCTGCATCTGCGCCACGTTCTTGAACAGATCGGTAATCTGGCGGGGAACTTCAGATGGGCTGTTCGCTCGCTTGAGCTGGGGCCAGCGTGAGTAGAACGTGGTGGCTATTACCCCCCAGTACCAACTGAACGCGTTAGTCGGATAAGTGAATATCGCCCAACCTTCCAATGACGTGATCGGAAACAACATGTTCAGAAACATTCCCTGCCCGAAGTGGAAAATTCCGAACATAAATGTGAAAAACGTCAGTATCACAAATAGGCGACCCTTTTCCGTGCCGTCGCCGGCATCCAACTGCTCGGGGTTTCTCACGATGAGGACGAGACCGTACACGTAACCAAAGGTTGTGGTCGAAGCCCAGATGCCCCACATCAAGTCTCCGGCCTCCCAGCGCATCAGCAACGCGATTATGACTGTAACCGCAAACGCCTTGAGGGCGCGAGCTTGGTCTTGCGACACCCGGTTCACTATCTGAAGATGGCTAGAGTAGTCCTGTGGAGACCTCGCAGTATCAGTAGTTCGATAAAGCAGAAAATGATAAAGAAGCCACCCACCCAGTAGCGGCACTGCGGAACGGACGTGACAATATCGTTCGATACCGTACTGGAGTCTTCCGAATTGTACTGCACCTCCAGATCGGTAATCTTGCCCGCTTCCTTCAAAGCTTGGGCCGCTGCGTTCGCGTCATCCACGAATGTATAGGAGTTTTCGAATACCTCTGCAGTGTGCTCCGATCCGCCGAATTCGAACGTGTAGTGGCCCAACACGCCGTGCTTCTTTCCAAAGCGCCTCAGAGAGGTGTCGAACAACGTTGCGCGTACCGTGGTAGTCGGCCAAGCCACTCGCGTTCGTGCATACTCGGTGTCGGCGTTACACTGCCCCCAGAACCGAGTGAGCATAAACAGACCGGCCCCGACGAGTGCGCCGAGGATTAGTAGAACCAACACCCCTGCAATCATCTCCCCATCGAATCTCATTGCCGTCCTCTCAATCTTTCGAAGCAGCGATCTCATGCCAGCACTCATGCAGAAACCTC
>CAYTDU010000152.1:0-9937 GCA_964436395.1 uncultured Gemmatimonadaceae bacterium
GAATCTGCCGCCGTCAGCATATTGAGAGTCAGGAGGCCGAGTGAAGGCGGACAGTCTATGAGCACATATTTGTACTGTTCACGTACACTTTTTAGTGCACGGTTCATTACCGACTCTCGATCGCCCCTGTTCACAAGCTCCAATTCGGCACCAACGAGGTCCTGTGTTGCAGGAACGACGTCGAGCATCGGTAGGTTCACGGCCGCCTGAATGACCTCGGATAGCGGTTCATCATTGAGAAGGGCGTCATATAAGGAGCGCTCGACCTTCGCTTTATCCAGCCCCACGCCGCTGGTCGCGTTGCCCTGCGGATCCGCATCGATTAGCAGTGTTGGCCACTCGGCTGCCGCGAGCGACGCTGCTAGGTTGACTGCGGTGGTGGTTTTGCCGACACCGCCCTTCTGATTGGCGATCGCCACTACCCTTGACATACACGTAAGTCCTTATAGCACAACAAGTTAGAACACCTGAAGCGTCTAGTTACCCATGCCGTCAGTAGGAGCGTGAATATATAGTTGTTGTGGCTGATGGGGAAGAATGGATGTGAAGGTGATCCACAAAACGATGTGGATAGAGTACTGATGTTCCACGTGGAACAGGGTTTTCAGGACGTCGGCTCCCGCAACCTGAGAGCCTCCACTAGTAAATTTTGCAGATCGCTCGGTGAAACACCTGGAATCCGACTTGCTTGGGCCAGAGATTCCGGGCGGACTGCATCCAGTTTCTGACGGGCTTCCGTACTGAGACTCGTCAGATTCAAGTAGTCTATTTCCAACGGGATCCGAAACTCCTTCATGCCCTGCAGACGTTTGACAGTGTCTTTTTCTCGCTCGATGTATCCTTTGTACTTGAGTTCTATCTCAGCAGATGTCCACGAATCCTCGCCAACAACCGGCAGTTCTCCAACTGTTGCTTCCAACAACTCCCTCAAACGCAACGCAGGACGCCGAACCAATTCGGAAACTCGTTGTGCTTCCGCCAATTCGTTTTCACCTGCGTCTCGCAACACCTCGTTAACTCTATCAGGTCTGGCCATTGTGCTCACCGCGAGTTCTTCGATCTTCTTCTTCTCCTCCAACCTGCCATTCAGAGTTTCCGTCTCTGACTCCGTTAGGAGCCCCAGTTCCAGAGCCCTTAATCCCATTCTGCCAAGCGCATTGTCCTGCCGCAGCAGTAGCCGATATTCAGCACGCGACGTAAACAGCCTGTACGGCTCATCTACACCGCGGGTAATCAGATCGTCAATCAGGACCCCCATGTATGCGTCTTCCCTGTTCAGGACAACCTCCTCCTCGCCTTTCACCTTCCGCATTGCATTTACTCCCGCCACTAATCCCTGTCCCCCCGCTTCCTCATATCCTGTTGTGCCATTTACTTGCCCTGCGAAAAACAAACCGTCTAGAGCTTTCAGTTCGAGGCTCGGTTTCAGCTGCTCCGGTGGATAATAGTCATACTCGATCGCATACCCGTAGCGCGTCATCTTCACATGCTCAAGGCCCGGAACCGCCTGTAAATACTTCAGTTGCACATCTGCTGGCAGCGATGTCGACAATCCGTTCACGTACAGTTCCGAAGTCTCCAGTCCCTCCGGCTCCAGAAAAACTTGATGCCTGGCCGCATCCGGAAACCGCAAGATCTTGTCTTCTATCGAAGGGCAGTACCGCGGTCCCCGCCCCGCAATTGCACCTCCGTACAGCGCCGATTCCTCGATATGGTCCGATATGATTTCCTTCACTTCCCTCCCAGCCCAAGTCACCCAACACGGTCGCTGTTCCGGCCGCTCGTACCGTTCGTAGTGCGCAAACCTGAACCTCGGCATCAAACCGCGTTGTTCCTCCATTTTCGAGTAGTCTACGGTCCTCCCGTCGATTCTAGGTGGTGTTCCTGTCTTGAATCGGTCTACCTCGAGACCCAGCGCCTCTAGTTGCTCCGCAAGCTCCACCGACGCCGCATCCCCTGCCCGCCCCCCTGCAACACTCGTGTTAAGCCCAATAAACATCATTCCTCGCAAGAACGTTCCTGCACCTAACACAACGGTCCTTGCGTTCACGGTATCTCCGTTGGTCGTTACCACTCCTCTAACTGAACTCCGATCAACCACCAGTGTCGCGACAGTGGCTTGTTTTACCTCAAGAGATTCCTGTTTCTCCAACAACGTACGTATAGCCCTGCGGTATAACCCTCTATCGCATTGCGCCCTTGGTGCCCAAACTGCCGGCCCCTTTGAACTATTGAGCATCCGGAATTGTATCGTAGCCATGTCCGCCGCCTTACCCATCACCCCACCCATGGCATCGATCTCCCGCACCACAGTGCCCTTCGCGATACCACCAATCGCAGGGTTGCACGACATCTGACCCACTGTCTCGAGGTTCGACGTCAACAACAGAACTCGCCCTCCACAGCGAGACGCGGCGTTTGCTGCCTCTACCCCTGCGTGACCGCCGCCAATTACCAGAACGTCATATTCGATTGTCATTACCGGGAAAACTACCTGTGATCATAGGCGAAATGCATGTACACCACCGACTTTGTGGCCTGATATTTTGTATTTCACCTATGTGGGTATAGAATCGCCTCTCATGCTGCCCTGATCCAACGCCATACTTCTTTGACGTTCGGTCTCTTACCGTGCATTAAGATCCCAACCCGAAAGATGCGGCCCGCGACCCACGTGACCAACGCCAATGCGGCAACCAGCAGTATAACCGAACCTAGCAATTCAACCGGTGGCACGTCCGACACCACCCAACGCCCGGGCATAGCTATTGGAGAGCTCAGTGGAATCATAGTCAATGCCACGAACAGAGCCCCGTCTGGTTCGGTCATCATCGCCATAACCGATACAACCGCGGGAATCGCATACAGCATCGTCACGGGCGCCTGCGCCTGTCGTGCTTCCGCTTCGCTATTGGAAGTTGCCGCCACCGCAGCGAAAATCGCGGCATAGAGGAGAAATCCAAGAACAAAATACACCAAAAAAACAACGATCGTCGAAACGGCGAGTTCGGGCAACGTCAGGCCAGCGGTGACACTTGCATCGGCACCGACCCACTCCATCAGCTGTTCTCGTTGCGTCAACAATAATCGCGCTGCCACCGCCCATATCAACAGTTGGAAGAGTCCCACCGCCCCGACCCCAAGCACCTTGCCGGCCAGCAACTCGAAAGGCCTCAGACTCGAAACCAAAACCTCTACGATCCTGGTCGTCTTTTCCTCCACCACCGCTCCCAGCACCTGTACTCCGTACAGCAGGATCGCCATGTACAGGAGAAACCACATAACGTAGGCGAGGGCAAACGTAGCACCGCCGGATTGTTCCGTTGCCTCTCCACCGCGGATCGTTACGGTATGGAGATTGACCCTACTTCCTTGCGCCTCGGCAACCAACGCCGGATCTACGCCGACCATCCTCAGACGTTCCGTTAACACCGCCTCGCGCAATACTCGTTGCAGGATTTCCATATCCGTCTGCGATGCAGCATTAGATCCTCTATACTCCCCAACTCCATCGTTCACAGTTTCCGAAGTCAGAAGCAGGATACCGTCGAGGTCGGTTTCTCCCACAACCCGAGCCAACGAATCGGCAACAGCATTCAAGTCAGCCACTGCCACTTCGAGTAGCGCAGCTGTGACAGGCACTATTGGTTCGTTCAGGGTTTGCGATATCCTCTCACCAAAATGCGACCCCGATGCGTCAACCACTACGATGTTTTGTTCCCCTCCCGCATTGGTCACTACCAACATCGGTAACAGAACCATCCCTGCCATCAGCAATGGTCCCATGACCGTGGCCACAATGAACCACCTCGTGCGTACGCGAGCGAGGAACTCACGCTTGATCACCACCCAGATTTTATACACTGGTAGGAGCCACTGCGGCCCTAGAACCGACCAGATCGATAAAGATCTTGTTCAGTGTGGGCTCAGCAATTTCAAACCGGGTGATGCGTGCACCCGACTTCACTAGTTCTGCCAGGATTTCTTGTGGATCGATGCCTTTCACCAACTCCAGCTCGGCGTATTGGCCATAGTCATCGGCTTTGGCCACGACCCTTCTATCGTCGAAGAGCGACGCAGCTGACTGTGATCCGCTTTCCAAAGCAACTACCAGGTGCCGACCGCCATGTTCTCGCTTCACATCTGCGAGTGTGCCATCCACAACCTTCTCGCCGCGAGCAATGATGCAGACTGAGTCACAGAGTTTCTCTGCCTGTTCCATAATGTGAGTCGAAAACAGAATCGTCTTCCCGGCTCGTGACAGCTCCACAACGATGTCTTTCATGACCTGCGTATTCACGGGGTCGAGGCCGGCAAACGGTTCATCTAGGATCACCAGCTCAGGATCGTGAAGCAGTGTCGAAATGAATTGGACCTTTTGCTGCATACCCTTCGAAAGATCGTCTACCTTCTTGAGGCTCCAATCACCCAGCCCGAGTCGATCGAGCCACTCCAACGCTTTGGCCTTAGCAACGGCGTGCTCGACGCCCTTTATTTGCGCCAAGAAGATCAGGAGCTCCACCACTTTCATCTTCTTGTAGAGGCCTCGCTCCTCAGGCAGATATCCGACACGATGCGTCACCGCTCGCCCGCTCTGAGTACTCCCGAACAACTCGACCCGACCCGAGTCGGGCCCGATGATATTCATGAGCATGCGTATGGTCGTCGTCTTGCCGGCACCGTTGGGGCCCAACAACCCGTAGATGGAGCCTCTCGAAATAACCAGATCCAAGGCATTCACAGCGGTGTGCCCTGAAAACCGTTTGCTGACCTTGTCGAGACAAACGACAACTTCACTTGTCATACAGGGATCCCAAAGCACGCATCGTTGCACACACTACTTCACTCGTGAGGCTGAACCCACACTTGATCGTCTCGGACTTCAACCTCATAGGTCCGCAGCTGTATGTCACCGGGTTGCTCGACCAAGCTCCCATCGCGAACATCGAATTGGGTGCCGTGCGTCGAACATTCAATTATGTAATCCTCGATAATCGCGCCGTCGGACATTGGGAACTCGCAAAGCGGGCAATCTTCGGCCATCCCAAATACCTCGCCGTTAACCCGCACCAAGCAGACCTGCTCTCCGGTGGACAGCCGCAGACTCACTGGGGTCCCTTCCTTGAAATCTCCACACGGTGCGACTCTCTCAAAACCGCCTTCGCTCACACCTTCGCCTCGTCTCAAATCTGAAACTGCCGTCTCCAGTATTAGCTTCTCATTCGGTTGTCACCAAATCGGAATCCGACTCCAACGCTGCCCGAAGCGTGTGCCAAGAAAGGTTCGCACACTTCACGCGGCTCGGAAATTCCCGGACGCCACCGAACGCCCTCAGCTTGCCAAGCTTCTCCTTGTTGATGGGGCTGCCCAGTTCGCTGGTAACCATATCATGGAAATCCGAAAACAACTCCAACGCTTCCCCCACAGTCTTCCCGATAACTGAGGTGGTCATCAATGATGCCGAGGACTGTGAGATTGCACAACCAGAACCTTGGAAGCTCACATCCTCGATCACATCACCGTTCAGTTTCACGTACACGTCGATCTTGTCACCGCATAGCGGATTGTCACCGGTCGCTACCTTGTCTGCAGCCTCCATAACCCTGAAGTTCCGAGGCTTCCGATTGTGGTCGAGGATTACCTGCTGATACAGTTCCGTGAGTGAGTTCATAAGCCGAAGACCTTTCGCACCCGGTGCAGCGCCTCTGCCAACAAATCCACCTCCTGGATCGTGTTGTACAATGCGAATGATGCGCGCCCGGTTGCCGGTACGCCGAAGAACTCCATTACCGGTTGTGTACAATGGTGTCCCGTGCGGATAGCTATGCCATCTTGATCCACGATTGTACCGATATCATGAGCATGCACTCCATCGAGCACAAATGATATAGCGGCAGCACGATGTTTTGGTCTTCCGACAATCCGAAGTCCGTCGATATTGCCAAGTAGCTCCTCAGCATAACGCAGCAGCGCCTCTTCATGCTTCAGCACTGAGTCCCAAGGAAGACTCTCCAGATATTCTATCGCTGCCCCTAGAGCGACAGCTCCGGCGATATGTGGAGTGCCGGCTTCGAACTTCGCGGGTGGATCGGCGTAGCTTGTGCCGCTGAAACTCACCGACCGAATCATCTCGCCTCCACCTTGATATGGAGGCATTTTCTCCAACAATTTAGAACGCCCGTACAATATGCCGATACCAGTGGGCCCGAACATCTTGTGGCCCGACGCAGCATAGAAGTCACACCCCAGGTCTTGTACATCAATTGGTATGTGCGCCGCTGCCTGCGCTCCGTCGACCAAGACCGTGATGCCCATTTCCCTTGCAAGTGTGGTCATCGCCTTGACTGGGTTAACCGTGCCGAGCGAGTTCGATACGTGAACTAGCGCCACCAACTTGGTACGTGGCCCCAGAAGTCTCTCGTACTCCTCCTGTATCAGCGTGCCGGTTTGATCCATCGGAATGACCTGCAGCTTTGCTCCAACCTGTTCGGCGATCAACTGCCAAGGCACGATGTTGGAATGGTGCTCCATTGCCGTCACCAATATTTCGTCACCAGCTCCCATGGCAGACCGACCGTAGCTTGACGCGACCAGGTTGATCGCCTCGGTGGTACTCCGCACGAACACGATCTCTTCTGTGCGTGGAGCATTGATGAACCTCTGAACCGAACCTCGTGCTTTCTCATATGCTGCCGTTGCACGCTCACTCAGGTAGTAAACACCCCGATGAATGTTGGAATTCTCAGCCTCATAAAACCGCGACAGCGCATCTATCACCTGCCGAGGTTTCTGCGAGGTTGCGGCGTTGTCGAGATACACGAGCGGTTTGCCGCGCACCGTCTCGCTCAAAATGGGGAAGTCGGATCGAACGGCATCGATGTTCAATTCCTGCCCAGTTTTTAGCGCTGCACCCGTATCGGTCTTGCTCACAAGTCCCCCTCAGAATCTCTCTTCGCAGCATTGAGGCGTGACCTCAACAGAGCCTCGAGGTGATCGCGCAAGCTCTCAGTGCCAATCGTATCGACTATTTCAGCGGCGAACCCGTATGTCAGCATCGTGCGCGCATCATCAGCCGTAATTCCCTTGCTGCGAAGGTAGAAGAGAGCGTCATCGTCAATTGGCCCGACTGTCGCGCCGTGCGTGCATTTCACGTCGTCAGCGAAGATCTCCAGTTGTGGTTGCACGTCAACTCTCGCAGTGTCGCTGAGGAGCAAGTTCCTACTGGATTGGATCGCGTCTGTCTGCTGAGCGCCCGGTTCAACCAACACTCTGCCCGTGAAAACTCCGTGCGACTTGTCATCGTAAATGCCGTTGAACCGTTCCACGCTGGTACAGTTCGGTGTTGAGTGTACGATGTTCGTTTGATTGTCGGCGTGTTGTTTGTCCCTCAGGTGAGAGAGCCCGTGAATAGAGCAAGACGCACCCGTTCCATTTAGCTGGAAGTTGAGGTCATGCCGCGAAAGTGCACTCCCAAAATCAACCGTAGTAAACCTGATCGTGCTGTCACGACCCTGGCGGCACTGGGTGGTTGCGGTATGAAATGCGTTCGCTCCCTCTACTTGCACGCGGTGAGCCGTGAGGTGCGCTGCATTGGCCAAGACACACTCTGTCACAGAGTTTGTCCACGTACACCCATTCCCCTTTCCGAGGTAACACTCCGCGATCGTGGCCTGGGCATTTTCTCCGACCGCCACCAGGTTACGCGGATGCGTTACCGACTCGCCTCTCCCATCACTGGTCAAGTAAAGGAACTGAATAGGGCTCTCAACCCAAACCCCATCCGGCACCAACAGTATTCCACCTTCGGAGAAGAAGGCTGTGTTCAGAGCGGTGAAAGGACTGTCGGCAATATCCGCAATGCTGGCGAGGTGACTATGTAGTGCAGCGGTGTTGTTGTTCATTACTTCTGCAAGACTGCCCACAACGACTCCGTTCGGCAGGTCGTCTAGTGAAGAGAGTTCATGCGAGAATCTCCCATCGATGAAGACGAGGCGCACGTCACTCCGCCAGCCCAGCTTTGTGTTTACAGCCTGTTCCAGTGAGTCTCTTTCTGTATTCCCGTTACCTAGGGCGAATGTCCTTGTTGCTAGCTGTGAGAAGTTGGTGAAACGCCACCTTTCATCTCGCGAGGAGGGAAACCCTGCCTCCTCAAATCGTCCGATCGCTTTCTTCCGGATATCCTCAAGCCATTCCGGTGAAGCGGCCCTATCTGCCGCGGTGCGAGTGCCGAATTTTGAGACGTAGTGTTCCACCGTGGCCTGTTGGCCCACGTTTTCCCTCGGCATCAGCTGGCTGCGACCGGTTCTTTTACCCAGTCGTATCCTTTGGACTCGAGTTCCTGAGCCAGTTCTTTGCCGCCCGATGTCACAACCTTCCCGTTCAGCAATACATGCACGCGATCCGGAACGATGTAGTTCAGCAGTCTTTGGTAATGCGTGATGAGAAGGATTGATTTGTCGGGGCTTCGCAGTCTATTCACACCGTCGGCGACAATTCTCAGTGCATCTATGTCGAGGCCGGAATCGGGCTCATCCAGAATCGCCAGCTTAGGTTCCAGCACCGCCAGCTGTAGAATTTCGTTGCGCTTCTTCTCGCCACCCGAAAAACCCTCGTTCACAGGCCGGTTCACGAAGCTGTCATCCCATTCAATGGTAGCGAGCTTCCGTTCCAATACATCGAGGAAGTCCAGCGGGTCGAGTTCCTCCAATCCTTCGCACTTGCGCCGAGCGTTCAATGCATGTCGGAGAAAATACGAATTTGTGATACCTCGAATCTCCACGGGGTATTGAAACGCAAGGAACAGACCGTTGCAGGCACGCTCTTCAGGCTCCAGCTCTAGCAGATCGTGTCCTTGGAACGTCACGGAACCGTCGGTCACCTCGAATGACGGGTGACCGGCAAGCACCTGTGACAACGTGCTCTTGCCGGACCCGTTCGGGCCCATCATTGCGTGGACCTCGCCGGGTTCTACGGTGAGGTCGATCCCTTTCAATATTTCCTTACCATTGATTGCTGCGCGCAAATTGCGAATCTCGAGCATCGTTCAGCCGACACTTCCCTCTAGAGTTAACCCGAGGAGATTGTGCGCTTCGACTGCAAACTCCATCGGCAGTTCTTTGAATACTTCCTTGCAGAAGCCGTTCACTATCATCGATATCGCGTCTTCAGCGGAAAGGCCTCGCTGCCGACAGTAGAAGATCTGATCCTCACCGATCTTGGACGTCGTGGCTTCGTGCTCCATGACCGCTGAGTTGTTGCGGACATCGATGTACGGAACCGTATGGGCGCCACACTGATCGCCAATCAGCATCGAGTCACACTGTGAAAAGTTGCGTGCCCCGTCCGCACCTTTCATGACTTTCACCAACCCGCGATAGGTGTTTTGGCTCTTACCCGCCGATATTCCCTTCGACACGATCGTGCTGCGTGTGTTCTTCCCGATGTGCACCATCTTGGTGCCTGTGTCTGCCTGCTGGTGGTTATTGGTCACAGCCACAGAGTAGAATTCGCCGACTGAGTTTTGTCCCTTCAGTAGACAGCTAGGGTATTTCCAGGTAATGGCAGATCCGGTCTCCACTTGAGTCCACGAAATTTTCGAGTTGTCGCCGCGACAGTCACCTCGCTTCGTAACGAAGTTGTATATTCCACCTCTACCTTCCTCGTTTCCCGGATACCAGTTCTGAACCGTCGAATATTTGATCGACGCATTTTCCAGGGCGACAAGCTCGACGACTGCTGCGTGAAGTTGATTGTCGTCTCGCATCGGCGCCGAACATCCCTCCAGGTAACTCACATACGCGCCCTCGTCGGCAACGATGAGTGTGCGTTCGAACTGCCCGGTGGCAGCAGCGTTAATGCGGAAATAGGTCGACAACTCCATGGGACACCGCACGCCTTTGGGCACGTAAACGAACGACCCGTCGCTGAATACGGCTGA
>CAYTDU010000153.1:0-9901 GCA_964436395.1 uncultured Gemmatimonadaceae bacterium
GGAAACAGGCGGCAGGCTATGCGTAACTGCGGGCACGCCTAGAGCGGCGGCGGAACCAGAGATGAACTCGCGGCGCGAGATTGCAAAGTAAGCCTCCTGGTTGGAACGTCTAGCACAAATGTAAGTGTTTTTATCTCAGTGAGTTAGCGTTTCGACACCCATCCTGAGGTTACGAGACGACGCTTGTCCGGCTATCATTCAAATAAGCCGTGTTGGTCGAGCGGCTGGGCCCCGCGGTTCCTCGGCATCGATGAGTGCCCCGAGCGCCGGTGCGTCGGCAAGGCACCAGAGCATAAAGAACGAAACAACAAGATCGTTGAAAGGTGGAGCGCCTAACGAGGAGGTTGCCATTACTAGTCTAACCGCAAAAAAATACCGTGCCTTCGGGTGGCGAGACATCAATTCCTTTCCGCACCTGCAGCATCTGTCGGAAACCGCTCGCATGTCGATGACGGCTGTCGCCCAAGTTTTTCCGTTCCGCGTCAACAACCATGTGGTCGATGAGCTCATCGACTGGTCCAACATACCAGAAGACCCAATCTTCCAACTCACCTTTCCACAGCCGGCCATGCTGAGCATAGGGGACCTCGCGCTTATGCTGGGGCTCGTACGTCGTGGGAGGGACGAAGAGATCAAACAGGCAGCCCGTCAGATACAGGTGAATCTCAATCCACATCCCGCCGGCCAGCTCGATCTAAACGTGCCGACGATGATGGATCAACCGCTCCCGGGCTTGCAGCACAAATACGAGGAGACGGTGTTGTTCTTTCCAGCCGCCGGGCAGACATGCCACGCGTACTGCTCATACTGCTTCAGATGGCCACAGTTTGCCGGCATGGACGGGATGAAGTTTGCAAGCCACGAGACAGATGGGTTGGTGAACTACCTAAAGGCCCATGAGGAGGTTACCAGCGTTCTGATCACCGGCGGCGATCCGATGGTCATGAAGACCTCGCTGTTGCGCCGCTACATTGAGGCGCTGCTGGCCCCGGAATTGGAGCATGTTGCCAGCATCCGAATTGGCACGAAGGCACTTTCGTACTGGCCCTATCGTTTCCTGACGCACGGCGATTCCGCCGATTTGATGAGGCTGTTCGAAAAAGTGCGGGAGGAAGGCAAGGAACTCGCGCTCATGGCCCACTTCAGTCACCCTCGCGAACTCGAACCGGCTGTGACGCGGCAGGCGTTCCGCGCGGTGAGAGACTCAGGTGCCACAGTACGGTGCCAGTCTCCGATCGTCAAGCACGTGAACGACTCGGCCGACGCATGGGTAGAACTCTGGAAGCAGCAAGTGCGATTGGGTGCGGTTCCCTATTACATGTTCGTCGAACGCAATACCGGACCGAACCGCTATTTCCAGGTACCGCTACTCAAAGCGGAGGAAGTCTATAGGAAGGCATTTCGACACGTATCAGGATTGGCCCGCACCGTACGAGGGCCGTCCATGTCTGCCATGCCGGGGAAGATCCTGTTCATCGGCACGGCCTACGTGTATAACGAGGAAGTGTTCGTTCTGAGGTTTATCCAGGCTCGAAATCCGGAATGGGTGGGAAAACCGTTCTTTGCCCGCTACGACCCCACAGCAACCTGGTTCACCGACCTCAAGCCGGCTTTGGGTGAAAAGGAGTTCTTCTTCGAAAAGGAACTCAGGCAGCTCACCGAGGCGAGCGCGGAAGCGAAAGCGGCGGCGCCGCATCCCGTTGGCGGCGGAACGAAAGGGCGGCAGGGTATGCGGCAGGACTCCCACGTACGAAGGGCACAGCGCGTTTAAACGCTGTGCCCGTGTAGTTGGTGAAGCACGCTGGGTGTGTGCTAGTGCCGGTCGCGGAACTGGCTCCACAACCGTGTGTGTTTGCTCTCTAACGACACTTCCACACCACCGATGAACGCACGCTCAACGTGCGTCACAATCTGTAGTGGATCACCATCGGTCACGATCAGGTCCGCCCTCTTGCCCACATCTATGCTGCCCATCAATTCACCCAACCCGAGTATCTCGGCCGCGTTCAGTGTGACGGCACGTAGGCCCACTTCCTCGGGCAGCCCGAATGCCACAGACTTCGCCGCCATGTACGGGAGGTTCCGCACCTGAGCGATGTCGTTTGTGCCGAATGCGACCTTCACTCCGGCCGCGTGCAAAATGCCGGCGTTGCTCCAAGCCGCGGAAACCGGGTCGTCCCGGTCAGTAGTCGGTGACAGCACCGAACCCACGATCACGGGGATGTCACGCTCGGCGAGTTCATCCGCCACTCGGAACGCTTGGTCGCCACCGACTATGACTCCGTTCATGTCGGGAAACTTCTCGAGGAAGAGAAGGAGAGTTCTTATGTCACGCTCCCGCCGTACGGAGAAGAACACGGGTACCTCGCCCGTCACAGCCGGTACGAGCGCTTCGAGCATCATGATGTCCTGATTCGCCAGGTTGGGTTCGAAATACTGAGTTGGACCTTCGACCCCGCTGGGGTGCTCGGCGAACACAACCGCGCGCTCGAATACCGCGATCAACTCCTTGAGTCGTTCACCGGTGATTTTTGGTTCGTCCCACGCGTTGCCGCTGGGAGAAGGGAAGTTCACAACCAGAGCTGCGCGGTCGGAGATGTTCATGCGCTCCTGCGTGTCGCCGCTCAACTGCACTACCGATCCGGACGATGTAATGACACCGCCTCCACCGGCGGCTAGGCTTACCATCGCGGCAGTGATGCCATTTGCACGCGCGACGGGAATCGTCTCCGAATGAGGGTGTATGCTCGTGAGCGCTCGCACGTGCGGGTTGTATCGTCCGACCTCTTGATTGTCGGCCGCCGCCGGCACCGATCCGATATCGACTGTGCCGATGCCGGTTGCAGGGTCAATCATCCCCGGGTAGAGATGTTTGCCGCTCAAATCCACGACGTTGGCTTCGGCCGGCACCTGGATTTGCGATCGTGGACCGACCGCCGCAATCCTCCCGTCGGAAATCAGGATGGTACCGTTGGAAATGGTCGAACCGGAAACGGTATGTACCGTTGCTCCGGTTAATGCAGTCACGGCTTGCTGTTGAACGTTGTGGTTGGAGTTGCCGTTGCCCGGAGTCGTCATCCCAACGAACTGCGACGACGCTTGCGTCGTCGCCGGAGCATCGGTGATATCAGGTGCAATACCTCTTTGTGGCAGCGGTCGGAACGGCTCTCCTCGTGTCACCTGTTCGTTTTGGAGATCGTAGTAGACGATTCCATCGACTATAGTCTTCTCGACACGTGTGAATGCGTCGAACGGATCGCCGGAAAGCAGCACGACGTCGCCGTGTTTGCCGACTTCGAGTGTGCCTACCTTATCCTCGATACCCAGCATACGCGCTGAATTGATGGTCAACATTCGCAACGCGTTTTCCTTGGAAACCCCGCCGTATTTGACGGTCTTGACGAACTCATACACCATAAAGGGTTGCAGCGTTGGGATGTCGGAGTTGATCGCCGTGAGGACACCATGATCTTCCATGATGGCGGCGTTGTAGGGTATCGCGTCAAACGCCTCCAGCTTGTAGTGCCACCAGTCTGAGAAGGTGCTGCCGGCTGCTCCATGCGCGGCCATCTCGTCAGCTACCTTGTATCCCTCCATTGCGTGCGTGAACACCTCCACACGGAAGCCGAAACGTTCGGCGAGGCGAAGGAACATCAGGATCTCGTCCGCCCGGTAGGAATGCACAGTCAATCGCATTCTGCTTTCCACGACGTCCGCCAACGCCTCCAGACGGAAGTCGCGACGAGGTGGAACTCTGAAATCCCTTGGGTTCTCGCGGTACCTGTCCCATTCCTCTTCGTATTTCTGAGCCGCGGTAAATGCCTGAACGAAGATTGCCTCGACACCAGCTCGCGACGTCGGGTAACGCCGCTGCCCACCGCCGCCGACGTAATTCTTCTGTGTGACGTTTTCACCCAACGCGATCTTGAGGGTAAGCGGAGCACCCTGGACGAGCAGCTGCCGAGCGTCTTCCATACCCCACCGCGTCTTGATGACAGCGTCCTGCCCGCCGATGGGATTGGCACTCCCATGGAGCGTGCGCAATGTGGTAACACCCCCCGAGAGTGCCTGATAGATGGAGAAGTGTTCGGGGTCCAATACGTCTAGCACACGAACCTCCGACGCGATTGGAACTGTTCCCTCATTGACTTCAGCCATCGGCAGCGCAGAGTGTGAGTGTTCGTCCACCAGACCGGGAATGGCCGTCTTACCGCTGCCGTCTATTACGGTGGCACCGCCGGGTGCATCCAGGTCGGTGCCGATAGCGGCGATTATCCCATCGCGAATCAGAATCGAGGCGTTTTCGAGAATCTCACCGGTAGCGGTCCAGATGGTGTCGATGTTCTGAATCAGCATGTCGCCACGAGGAACCTCCACGGCATCAGGCTCGATCTGCAACTTGTATTGGGCGTTTGCCGGAACCGAAAACGCCGCCGCTAGAGCGACAATTGCCAATATGCTGCATGCGGATTTCATCTTCCCACCTCCTCTCCGGGCCCGCCGGTTCGTCGTGCGGTCCATGCAAAATCACCCATTGGGCTCGTGGCGTCGCCAGACGCGGTGTCGCCCTCAACCGTCCCGGTGAGCTTGACATCCAACGATTGCCCAGACGCACTGATCAAGATGTTCATGTTGAGCTCGTTGCCAGATACGGAACCTGTGATATCGCCCGAACCCATGTCGAATGAGAAGCTTCCCGACAATGAGCCGTCAGCCTCCTGGGCGAGCGTTACTGTCGCCGACATTTCACCCATGACACTCATCTCCCAAGTGCCGGACATGTCCACCGCCGGTGCTGCTCCGGAACCACCACCGCCCGGAGACCCTTCCTCGAGTTCACCTTCGACGATCGTGTACGCGATGTTCGTCTCAGCTCCGAATATGGGCCCGTTTGCGACGAGGAACGTGGCGGCCATCTCCTCTTCGATCCGCAGCACGTTGGGGATTCCAAACATCTGGGCGGGCGTCGTCGTGACAGCAGTCAAAGCGTCCGCTTCGGATAGCCCGTATTCGATGGCCTTGCGTACGCCCTCGCGTATGTCAGCGTCGCCCCCTCCGCTCGTCAGCGCGAAGGTGACACCTGCCGCAGCCAGTCGCCCTGCGTTGGAATAAAGGTTCTCGAGCCGCTCCTTTTCACGCAGCGCGGCTGCACCCGGTTCCCGTTGCTCTTCCTGCCCCTCTGTCTCCTCGACTTCTCCGGTTACTCCCTCTTCACCCACACCTGCGTGAGAAGTATCCGCTTCCTCTTCCTCCACTTCGGGCTTCCACCGCTCAGGAGTCGAGAAATCCAGCGAAACCAACACCGGCACGTTCCGCCCAAGCAATTCGTCTGTGACCTTCCATGCCTCCGCACCGCCCACTATCACCGGCTGGAATCCGTATTCCTCGGACAACTCCAGCACGTTGCGGATCTCTTCGGGGCGGTTGGCATGGAAGTAAACGGGCACATTGCCTGCAGCCACATTCCTAAGCACTACATAATCGGGATCCCACGATGGAGTTGGAATTCCGCGAGGGTCGCGCGCGTATTCGTTCTCAATGATTCCGTTGCGCAGCGCATCTTCGAAATTCTGTCGGTAAAACGCGATCACCGCAAAGGTCGTTGACGGATAAACTCCCTGGGCTCCACGGAAAGACATGACCGGTCCCAGCTCCGGCGTCACAACCAGCTCCTCGGGAGTTGTTGCGTCCTTTCGGTATAGCAACACAGCACCTCGCCCCGGCATGACGCGGCCGTCGGGGTGAACCGCAGCGGCCACTATTCCCTTCTTGCGACTATCCGCGAGATCCTCTCCCGTCGCGGTGAGGAAGTCCGCAACCCGGCGGTGTGGCGTGAAGCTCTGTGCCGCGCGCGGGGGAGCCCAACTCGTGATCTGACGGCGATCGAAGTCGGGCTCCGGAAACTCGTAATCCGCCGCTCCGAAGGCGTCCACGAACCCTGGGTAGACCCACAGTGAATCTCCCTCGAGCAACTTTGCATCTGCCGGAACCTCTACGTCGGTTCCCAGCGCCTCGATGAGGCCGTTTCGAATGATGATTGTCATGCCCTCTTCCACGTCGCCGTTTGCCTGGACGACGTTGACGCCCTCGAGCGCGTACGCTGGTGGCGGGGGAGGTTCGACATATTGCGCCGCAATCGAAGCCGGGACAATCGAGATCCCAGCCAGCATTGCCGTACAACTCAATGTTCGGGCACACCGGTGTCTCTTCATCCGTGTTTTTCCTATGGTTTGGAAGGGATGGGTCTATTCGGAACCAGTGAAACTCGGGCGAGCGAACCGGCGAAGTCAAGCTGGTCCGACTGGCCGTGTCACCCTTTGTGACCAAGTACGGTAGTGGGTCGGGTCGTGTTTCACTGGCCCAGAAATGTCACCTTTAGTATTCTACCCGTCCTGATGGATACCAGCATCACTGTACGCTGCCTCTTCTTCGCGCGATACGCGGAAATCTTGGGGAGCCATGAAGCAGAGCTGAAACTCGCGCGCGGCTCCTCTGTGGCCGATGCTGTGGAGCGAGTCAGGTCCCAAACGCAAGGCGGCCAGGACTTGCCCGATAGACCATTGGTGGCGAAGAATCAACGGCACGTTCAGTACGATTGCGGTATCGAAGATGGAGACGAGTTGGCGTTTTTTCCGCCTCTTGCCGGTGGTTGACATGGGTTACCTGGTGCGCGAGTCCATTGAGACGACTTCGTTGTTGGAACGCGTGTCCGCAGACACGAGCGGCGCGACGGTACTGTTCTGCGGTACCGTGCGTGCCGGACCTGACGATGGCCCAGTCAGTGCCATCGAGTACTCAGCTTACGAACAGATGGCTGAATCGGAGTTTGACAGGATAGTCGTTGAGGTGTTGGATCGGTGGCCCGGGGTCCGAGTGGCGCTCGAACACCGGTTGGGGAGAGTGCGGGTCGGTGAGACGAGCATAGCAATCGCCGCCGCGGCACCGCACCGAGCCGATGCTTTCGACGCATGCCGTTACGTAATAGACGAGACGAAAGTGCGCGTGCCGATCTGGAAACGAGAGTTCCTCGAAGATGGTGAGGCACGTTGGCGTTCGAACGAAGAAACATCCATGGAAGACTGATGTCCCTCTCTGTCGCACTGATAGAACCACAGATTCCCCCGAATACTGGTAACATCGCCCGATTGTGTGCTGCGACGGATACGACGCTGCACCTGATCGAACCGCTGGGCTTCGATTTGGACGATGCTCGCCTGGAGCGAGCGGGACTGCACTATATGGACGAGGTGGATCTCTGGGTGCATCCATATTGGCGATTTTTCCGGTCCGCCATCTCGCGGGACCGGTGCTTATATTTCTCCGCTCATGGGTCTAGGTCGTATGTAGAAGCGCCCTTCAAGCCGAACTCCGTATTGGTGTTCGGCAACGAGGGAAGTGGAATGCCGAAGCCCATTATTGCCAAGTATCCGGACCGAATCTTTCGCATACCGATGCGAAGCACGGTGCGGAATTTGAACCTGGCCACGTCCGTGGGAATCGTTGTATACGAAGCGATTCGACAGCTCGGCATCGAGTTCGACGATCTTTCGAGAGAGTAGCCACGGAGAGAGGATTGAGGGGCGGCCGGTCGGCCGACTGAATGGCTTACAACACTTTAGCTGGGGATGGTCATGAAAAAGATCGGTGTAGTTGGAGGAGGGCACGTCGGTGCCACCACGGCGCAGCGCGTTGCTGAGAAGGAACTGTGTGAAGAAGTAGTCCTCATTGACATCCTGGAAGGTGTGCCAATGGGGAAGGCACTCGACCAGTGGCAGTCCGCCCCCGTCGAGCTCTACGATACCCGCATAATCGGCGCGAACGACTACGGTCCGGCCGAGGGCGCCGAGATGTTCATCGTAACCGCCGGTAAGCCGCGGACGCCAGGCATGAGCCGCGATGATCTCGTTTCCGCAAACGTCGGCATCGTGAAATCGGTGAGCGAGCAGATCAAGAAGGTCGCGCCTGACGCGATAGTGATCGTGGTCTCGAATCCCCTCGACGTGATGTGCTACGTGGCGAAAGAGGTGACCGGTTTCCCGAAGGAGCGTGTGGTCGGCATGGCGGGCATTTTGGACACCGCTCGGTTCCGCGCTTTTCTGGCAGACGCCGCCGATTGCTCGGTCGAAGACATCCAGGCGATGGTCCTCGGTGGTCACGGCGACAGCATGGTGCCGCTGATTTCCTACACAACCGTCTCCGGTATTCCCATCACCCAGCTCGTTGGCGGCGAAGAGCTTGAAGCCATCGTTAAACGCACCCGCGGTGGCGGCGGCGAGATCGTCAAGCTGCTGGGTACTGGCTCGGCATACTACGCTCCGTCCGCTGGTGCGGTACAGATGGCCGACGCGATCATCAAGAACAAGAAGCGCATCCTTCCGTGTTCCGCATGGCTCGAGGGTGAGTACGGAATGAGCGGTCTCTATGTCGGCGTACCGTGCAAGCTCGGCGAGAACGGTGTAGAGAAAGTCATCGAGGTCGAATTGTCCGCGGACGAAAAGGCTGCGCTCGAGAAGTCTGGCGCCGCCGTTAAGGAAGTAATGGACATCGTCAAGCTGTAGGCGTACGCCACAGCGTCTCGATTGAGGCGGCCCGGCTCATCGAGAGCCGGGCCGTTTCTAACTCAGTACCGAGAGGTATTTCTTCCAGGGGCCGACGGCGGCCGTGTATTGCCCCGCCATCGCCCTCGCAATTTGGACGATGTGGGCGAGATCGTGCGCCGCCCATGTTGCGATCAACTGCCCAAGGGTGACTCGCCCGAACTCCGGATGGGTGCCGCACAAACTGAGCTGGCTCTTGCTAAGGTCCATTTCTTGAAGTGCAGCTAAGTTCCTCGCTCGCAATTCCTCGAATGTATCCAGCAGTTCCGCAATCCCCTTGCCGCTACTGCTGGCCCGACCCTCGAATGCGAGAGGATCGAACGGCTCGAACGCGAACGACTCACCATGTTGCAGGATGATTTGAGCACGAGGAATCCAATCGACCTCCTCACCGTGAATGAGATGCTTGACTACATCAATCGGGCTCCAGGTGTCAGCCCCTTCGTTACCCGAGATCCAACCGTCAGACAATCCAGCTAGGAGAGTTCTGAGAGTAGCGGGGGTCCGTTCGAGAATCTCTGTTGCTTGGTTGACCTCAAGGTCCATTTCCGGCGGTCCTCCAGTTTGTCGGATGCTCAGCGGTAGCTGGGCCGAAAGTCCGTGGTCAATTCGCTGATCAAGAATGCAACCAGGTCGCCATATGCTTCGTCCGGGTCCTCAGCCGAGAAGATGATGTCGCGACCCGCCAACCCCAAGCCACCCACGGTTTCGGTTGCCTGTGCCGTGTTGCTCCACAGGGTGGCGCCCGATTCCGTCGACAGCATTCGCACGGTCAGTTCAACGCTGACAACGGCTTCTACGCGCGGGTTCAGCGAGATTGAAGCCCTCGGGCGAACTGGAGAAGCTTTGATTTCTCCAACGAATACGGCCGGGATATCGTATTCCCCACCCAACGCCTGAGCTGTCCTCGGATCGAACCGATCTCTTCCTACCTCGGCAAGTACACCGCCCATTTCACCGAGCTCGAGTAGTTCGATGCCGTTGTAAGAGGCGAAGATCTCGCGAGCGAAGTACTCTGTGGCGAGTTCGTCCAATTCGCCCCTCGCGTCTTCCATTGTGAAGTCGACTAGCCCAATTCTGTAGAAGGTTGCAAGGTCGAACCGCGGTGGTATGTACACTCTCGACCTACTGCACCCCCCTGCCAACACCATCGTCAACGCCAGCGCCAAAACGATCTTGCCGGATTTCATCTGGAACCTCCACTCTCGCCAATCGCATGCCACTATGGCCGGCAACGCGAGAAGTATGCCGAATTCGTTGACCGTGCTTATACCCTTTGTTCACAACGAATTATCTGATACTGC
>CAYTDU010000154.1:0-9863 GCA_964436395.1 uncultured Gemmatimonadaceae bacterium
AGATACGATTCAACATCGCGGTCGTCCGCGTTGATCCAGTATTGGTAGAACTCGTACGGACGAGTACGCTCGGCGTCCAGCCAAACGGTACCCTCCGCCGATTTGCCGAACTTCGCGCCTGTGGCAGAGGTGAGGAGCGGAGCGCACACGCCATGCGCATCACCGCCGTCAGCACGACGGATCAACTCGATTCCGGCGGTGATATTGCCCCACTGGTCCGAACCGCCGAGCTGCAGCTCACAACCTATGGTGCGGTACATATGAAGGAAGTCGTATGCCTGAAGGAGCATGTAGCTGAATTCGGTGTAGGAGATACCGTCAGCCATGCGGCCTTTGACGGATTCCTTTTGAAGCATGTAGGATAGCGTGAAATGCTTGCCAACGTCGCGCAAGAATGCCACGGTCTGAAGTTTGACTAACCACTCAGCGTTGTTGAGGAACGCGGCACCCGCCGGTCCCTCGTGGAAATCGAGGAATCTCCCGAACTGGCGGCGCTGCCGCTCGACATTTTCCTCGACTTTCTCCACTTCTTGGAGCGGTCGCTCAGTGCGTCTTCCGCTCGGGTCACCAATCAAGCCGGTGCCTCCGCCGAGTAGGACAATCGGTTTGCCACCGGCGCGCTGGAGGTGTGCGAGCAGCATCACCGGCACCAGGTTGCCCACTTGCAGACTCGGTGCTGTCGGATCGAAGCCCACATATCCCGTTATTGGCCCCTGCTTGAGCCGTTCCCGGAAGTCAGGCGTCGCATCAAACAACAGGCCGCGCCACGCTAGTTCATCTAAGAAATGTTCCATGGCGGCGAAGCTTACTGTCCGGCTGAATTGCTGGCAAGGCGAGCCCGGGGTCGCTACGTTAATTCCTGTCATGGAGGGCAGCATCAGATGAAGCGACCAGGAAGGCGGCGGCCGACGAGGGCGCACCTCAACATCAACTTGCGCGACAAGGTGCAACGCTGGAAACGATCCGGCGTGATCAAGAAGGTCGGGCTGGGTATCCTCGTTTGTGGCACTCTGGGTCTCGGCTTGGCATTCGGTTCCTGGACACGAGCGTGCGCCGGCACCTCTTGTCCTTCAATCGCGATGCTCGAGGGTTATCGGCCTACGCAGACTGCCAAGGTGTATGCTGCCGATGGGCGGCTGATCACCGAATTGGGTGTGGAGAGGCGGTCGGTTCTGTCATTTGACGAAATCTCGCCGGCCGTTCGCGCCGCTTTTGTGGCTGTCGAGGACCAGCGGTTCTTCAAGCACGGCGGAATCGACTACATGGGCATTCCGCGAGCGGTTGTGGTGAACCTTTTGGCGGGCCGGTTCGCGGAAGGATTCTCGACAATTACGATGCAGCTGGCTCGGAATGTATTCCCCGACCGACTTCCTGCGCACAAGGATCCGCGCCGCAAGCTCCGCGAAATGAAGGTCGCCCTCGAGATAGAGCGTACCTACGATAAGAACCGGATTCTCGAACTGTATCTCAACCAACTGTACCTCGGTGGGAACGCCTACGGTGTGGAAGCCGGAGCACAGAGGTTCTTCGGCAAATCGGCCCGCGATCTGAACGTTGCGGAGGCTGCGCTTCTGGCTGCTGTGCCGCCGGCACCCACCTACTACGATCCACGTCGCAATCCCGAGCACGCTCTAAGGCGACGCAATGCGGTTTTGAACTTACTGCGCGATCAGGGCTTCCTGACTCCCCTCGAGGCCGAGCAATGGAAGGCCTACCCCATCGAGGTGAGTTCACGAGAGGACTTCGCGGACGTGGCTCCGTATTTCGTGGAGTGGATTCGGCGCCAGCTTTACGATCGCTACGGCATGCAGCTGTACGAGCGTGGGTATCGGGTGTACACGACTCTCGACCTGGATATGCAGATAGCGGCCGAGCGTGCGGTCATGAATCAACTCGAGAAGATCGAGAATGGGGAGCTCGGAGCCTATCGACATCTGACGTATCAGCAGTATCTCGAGGGAGAGCAGGAAGCAGAGATAATCCCAGGGCGGGCGCCTTATCTCCAGGGTGCGATGGTGACTCTGGATGTAGAAACAGGCTATGTCCGGGCGATGGTTGGAGGGCGCGACGAGAGCGACTCCGAGTTCAACAGAGTCGTGCAGTCCATGAGGCAGGCCGGGTCTACTTTCAAACCGTTCGTTTACTCTGCTGCGGTTAGAGCCGGAATTCCACTGAGTCACATCATCGACGATGCACCCATCAGCCTCCGAGAGCCGGGAGACTCGATGCCGTGGGAACCACAGAATTTCGAGTTGGACTTCCGCGGGCCCATGACTCTGCGGCGGGGTCTGTATCAGTCGAGGAACCTCGTGGCGGTGAGGTTGGGCATGGAATTGGGCACAGCGGCTGTGATCGGTGAGGCGCGCCGATACGGAATATCCACGCCCATCTTCCCGGGTCATTCGTTGCACATTGGAGCTGCGGATGTCAGGATGATCGAGATGGCGTCGGCCTACACCGCATTCGCCACTCTAGGCATGCGCGCCGCTCCGATCGGAGTGTTACGAGTGGAAGACGAAGACGGCAACATCATCTGGGAGCCGCAGATTCGCCGAGAGCGAATCATGGACGAGCAGCACATGTGGCTCGTTACGTCGATGATGCAAGACGTCGTGCGGCGTGGCACAGCCGCCCTGGCCGTTCGCTGGAACGGAGGCTTTCAGCATCCCGCCGGCGGCAAAACGGGCACCACCAATGATGGCGCCGACGTTTGGTTCATCGGATACACCTCCGAATTGGTCACAGCGGTGTGGATTGGCTTCGATCAGCCTCGAAAGATCAAGTCACGATCTGCCGGAGGAGTGCTGGCTGCGCCCGTGTGGGCTGAATTCATGAACTACGTGTACGAACGGAGACCGCCACCGGCCGGTTGGGACACCCCTGAAGGTCTCATCACCAGGCGCATCGACCACGACACTGGATACCTGGCCACTGGGTGGTGTCCGCAGGAGTCGACCTCCTACGAGTGGTTCATTCCGGGCACAGAACCCACAGAGTACTGTCCGATTCACAATCCGTTTGCGACGGGGGTGCCTGGGCCGCCGAATGATGAAGATCGGGATGGCTTATGAGCGCCAAACAAAAGAGCGGCAGGAGCCTTGCACTCCCACCGCTCTTTCTCTTCCGGGCCCTACTGAACCCCGCAGCGTGCCGAGCCGGGCTTTGCGAGGTCCCGTTCGTCCCCTCCCGACGATTTCGCCTGTCTGGCGACAAGCTGCTCAACACGCCGCTTAAACAACTGTGTAATCACTACGGCTGGTCCGCGTAGGTTGTTTCGCCGCGTAACGCCACAGCTACCTGTTAGATGCGCGGGTAGAGGCTTTGGTTGCACCGATCCTTGGCTTCGAACGGCCTTTCACCTGAACGCCGTACTCCTCATGAGGTGTCCGAAGTTTCAAGAATCTGCGTCGCTAGGCCGATCACAGATACTGTGAGGTACCTCACACACGACGCACAAACAACGTGCAACGATTGTTGTAGAGAGCAACGGAAAGAGGGGGGGCATGTATCCGAGTCGCCCCAATTGCACCTTTCTCGACCTTGGAATGGATAAGCCGCGGGCTCAAAGATGAAGTGATAAAATGGGCGGCGCCCCATTGGTGGCGTGGGATGGGCGAACTCAGAATGCGTATCTTCGGTTACTTGAGGCGTTTTGTGACCTCTGACCAGAATCCAACCTCTCAACCCATTATACTGTTAGGCGGTTCAAAGTTCATTGTGGTCATACCGGCTCGGAAAGAGCGGATTAGGAGTACAGGACGGTGAGCATGCACAAGCGGCCCCACGGTTTCACGATGATTGAACTCCTGGTGGCGATTGTCATCGTGGGCATCATGGCGGCTGTGGCAATGCCGAGGCTGAAAAACGGCATGGCGAGAGAGTCGGTGCGAAACGCGCGACGAGCGGTCGTGAGCCAACTGTCGAACGCAAGAGGGGCTGCATCGTCGCGGGGGTGTCGAGCCGTGTTCCACATAGAGGCTGGCACCGATCCGCGGGTATGGGTGACTTCATGCATGACCACCGGCGCCGGGCTTGATACGGTTGGCTCAGTGACCCATTTGGCAGATAAGTACGGCGTCACGGTCTCATTGGCGGGTGATTCTCTGACCTTCACGCCCACGGGGATTGGTATCGGGTCAGGTTGGATGCAGATGAGGTTTGGGAAGGCGTCTGAAACGGACACTCTCGCGATATCGCCGCTCGGCCAAGCGCGGTGGTGACGGAGGGAGGATGACAGATAATCAGTCTGGGTTCACCATCATAGAGGTGATCATTGCGATGACCATGCTCGCGGTTGCCCTTCTGGGGCTACTCGGCGCAACCGGTTCCGCAGTCAGGGCGCTGAGTGAAAGCGATCGGATGGTCACCGCCGCCTTCAGAGCGAACGAACAGCTCGAGCAGTTGGAGGCGCTGGGCTGCGATGCGGCGAACAGTGGAACCGCAAGCGAGCAGGGCGTGAACCTGAGCTGGACGGTTGCCGGTGCCCCGACGGATCGGTCGCGGCCGATAATGCTGACCGCCACGTACCAGATGGGTCGGGGGCGAGTCAGAGTCGACACCTTTGAAAAGGCGCTCCAGTGCGTACGCTGAACCGCAGAGGCTTTACACTCATCGAACTCCTTATCGCGCTGGTGATCGGCGCGGTTGTTGGAGCTGCAACCGCCCGGGTGATCAGGGGTACTCAGCGAGCAACGCAAGCTGGCATGGAACGCGTGGGCCTGCAGCAGACGTTGCGCGCCGGCGCAACATATATCACCAACATCCTAAGGGAACTCGATGCAGCGGACGGTGACATTGGAGTGGCCAATGCCACTCAGCTCCAGTTCCGGAGTATGCGATGGGCGTCTCCTTTGTGCGCGACGCCGGCTGCCGGCGCTGGATCGTCGGTAGTGTTGCAGATAGATCCCAGTTCGATCTATGGGATCAGAACCCCGGATTCTGTTGAGGACTCGATACTCATATTTGCAGATGCGGACGCGAGCACTCGGGGGGACGACACGTGGCTCGTAGGGGCGGTGACGGCACTGGGCACCGGGGTGTGCTCGAATGGGTCCAGCTCCACATCGCTCACTGTGGGCATCACAGCCGGGTCCGGGGGTCAGGCCGCGGCGCTGGGGGGCAACGTCACGGCGGGTGCGCCGGTACGGGGATTCCAGATGGAGGAGCTGTCGTTCATCCAGGGAGTGGGGGGGCGCTGGTGGGTAGGCCAGCGAACCGCCAACCGGAGCGGATCGTGGACCGCCGTCCAGGAGTTGGTGGGCCCGCTCGCTACGGGCGGTTTTGCACTCTCGTACTTCGATAGCACAGGAACGGCAACCGCCACGCTTACTGACATTGCTAGCGTTGGAATAATCCTCCGTGCCGAGTCGTCCAACAGGGTGCGTACACAGGCAAGCAACATCGATTTCGCACGCGACTCGCTGGTGACGAGGGTCGCGCTGCGGAACAATCCGAGGTTTTAGGACACGGGAGGCAAACGTGAAACGCATATGGAACGAACGTGGGGCAGCGCTGCTCGTGGCCATAATCGGGATCATTGTCGGTGGGTCGCTCGTCACAGCAATGGTCGCCGCAACCGTCATGGACCACCGCGAAGGCAGAGCCACGAGAAGCAGCGGACAGGCGTTTTCGGCCGCCGAAGACGGCCTAAATACTACCATCGGAAATTGGGACAGCGGGACGTTCAATGCCCTGTTGGTTAATGACTCGCTAGTCCGGACGGGCACAACGCCGAATGGCACCGGAAGCTACACGACGACCGTGAAACGTTTAAACAACGAGCTGTTCATCATAGATGTGCTCGGCAATGACGCACGCACAGGCGCCAGGCAACGCGTGGGGGCGTTTGTGAAGCTGCGGCTGCTGGACATGGAGATCAAAGCTGCACTCACTACCCAGGGTGGTATCACGATTGGCGGAAGCGCCGAGATTCACGGTTTGGACGCTCAGCCGGATGCGTGGGCAGGAAGGGTGTCTTGCCCTGCTGATTCGGACCTAGCGGGGATTCGCATGCCCGATCTGGACGATATAAAGTTCTCGGGCAGCAACTGTAGCGACTATTCGTGCATAGATGGAGTGCCGGTTGCAGATGAGGACGAAAACGTCAACGACTCGACGTTCTTCCAATACGGCGACACAGACTGGGACGGGCTAGTGGCGATGGCGTCGAAGATCGTGTCGAGCAATCCTGGCACAATCCAGCCGAGTTTTGGCGCCAGCGGTGGTTGTAACACCGGCGACATCAACAATTGGGGTGATCCCTTCGACCCGACGTCGACGTGCGGGGGTTATTTCCCAATCATCTACGCACCCAACGGTCTTTCGATGTAGCAGGGTGAAGGGCAGGGCATTTTGCTGGTGGATGGAGATCTCAAGGTCACAGGTAGATTCGACTTCTACGGTATCGTGATAGTGAAGGGTACATTGGAGACTGCCGGCGGTGGAAACACGGGCTCGCACTTCCGAGGGGCGGTGATGGCGGCCAACGCGTTTTTCGATGATTCCAAGGTTATTGGTAACGCGGTTGTGAACTACTCGAGTTGCACCATCCAACGTGCGCTAAACTCGGCTGGCACAGGCGCAATGCTTCGCTCCCGCGGCTGGCTTTATTCGTACTGAAGCAACCCTAGACTAAGTTCGTTCCACCGAAATGAGACGCCGGCCAGCTTGCGAAGCTGGCCGGCGCGATACGGCGTCTCCCTTTGTGACGGCCATCGGACTTCTCTGGTTAATGCGTCGTCAGGTATGCGAGTCGAGAGGAAACCTCGGACTGACTGGCGCTGCTCAATTCTTCCGAGATCGATGCCAGCAGCTTGGACAGGGCAGTAGATCCGTACGAGTACCCCTTCCTACGCGGGTCCGGTGCCGCGCCGTGGATAGCTGAGACGGTTGGTCGCTGCCGGTACCTCATACCGACGAGGCGCCTGTCGAGCCGAACGTTCGCGAAACGCTCCTCAAACTCGGCGACAAACATCACGAGGTTGTTACTGGCGTTCGGCAGTGGCGCCGGCAATCCAGAGAAGTCGACTTCGTCCTGAAACAAAGCGAGGCGTATGACAGTCCCGGCGCTAGTGGCGAAGATGTCCAGGAATGCTGCGCGGTCCCGTTGCTCCTCAGAGCCGCCAAACATGAGGTCGTGCATGCTCTGCTGCGCACCGGATGTTCCTCCGAACTGGCTCGAGTGTGCTATCGAGTCGCGCAGACTGTCTGATGCCGATTTGGACCCGCGTGGCGTGTCAGTCTGATGCGGCTGACATAGAACAGCGATACACGGAGTGTTGTAAGCCAATTCGAGTTCTGTTCCGCCGAGGTTGAAAATCAGGCTCGAGTCAGAAAACGAGAATGACCTGACGTCCTCCTGACTTGGGACAGCTGCGACATCCTGGGCGTGCAAGATGGCCACGTTAAATCCTGCCTCACTCAGGGTTTCAGCCACTGCGGAGATCTTGGTGCGGTCGTGATCTGCGAACCAGATTTCGGGCACGGAGTAGTTCGCTTTCATTCTGACTTCCGCCGCCGTCAGGCCAAACGCCGGAGCGATCGCCTGAGCATCAGGTCGTTCCTGCGGGGGATTGGATACAATTAGTGAATTGTTAACCATTCTTTTCTCTTTGCGTGGTTCATCTCAACCGCTATCACTGCTGACCCCGGCCAATATGTGGGCTCGTGCTCTCCGCACCAAACGAGGTCACTTTGCTGGGGTCAACGTGACGAGGTCTTGGCTCCATTCTTGCGAACAATTATTAAAGAGTAGGGGATTCAAGGGAACAAATCCACCTGGCAATTGCGAGCATTAAGAGCAGGAACACGTTTGGGATCTGGTTCATATGGTCGCAGCACCATGTGATGCCAGAGGAGTTGTGGGATAATCTTGCAAATCGGGTATTTGTGTGCCATGATACCGCAAAATCGGTGATCTCCCGCACAGCGCCTTTCGCCTACGGCGCATAAGTTGATATCTGTAGGATTGCTTTGGGCAAGAATCTTGCCCCTGGCAGTATGCAAAACGAGGTGCGAAATGCTAACTGCACAACCTCAACAGGAATGCCACAGCGAGAACGGCGTAACGCTGATCGAACTCGTATTGGTCATAACGATCATCGGCATCATGGCTGCGTTCGCTATTCCCAAGATCGACTACCACAGGTATCGAGTCGACAGCTCGATGCGTGGCATCGGCTCGGCGCTCCTCTCGGCACAACGGAGGGCCGTAAGTGGTCAGTACGACGTTGTCGTCACGTTCGATGTGGCCAATACGGGTATCCGAATACACGAAGACATGAACAACAATGGCGCGGTCGACAACGATGAACGGACGAGAGGCATCCCAATGGGCGAACGAGTGGTCTTTGGGCGCGGTTCGGCAACGCAACACGCCGTCGGCCCGGGTCCCGTCACCTTCACGAAAAGGGTAGGAGGACTGCCGGCCGTCACATTTCACCGCAACGGCAGCGCGAGCGAAAGAGGCGGGGTCTACTTGACCACACGCCGCGCGCAAGCAGGTGGCGGACAACCGACTGACAACCGTCTCGTGGAGATCGAACGGTCTACTGGACGTGTCTCCTGGTACATCTACAGAGGCGGTTCCTGGGAGCGGGTTTACTGATGCGTAACGAAAAAGGCTTCACACTGGTTGAGGTGATCATTGCGATGGTCATCATGAGTACGGTGCTGCTTGCCATGGTCGGCGCGACTGCTTCATTGATCCACGTCGTCACGGTTGCGGACAAGAACCAAGCCGCCCTGCAGCTCGTGGACAGCCGCATCGAGCGGATCCAGATGGACCCGAACTACGCGTCTCTCGATTCGGCATATGTCGGTACCGAGACGAATTTCCCGACTCTGACGGGATACATCAGAACCACGACGATAGTCCGTTTTGGCGGGGCTGGCCAGCAGACGGACTACAAGAAGGTCACAGTCACCGTTACGGGACCGGGAGTACCGGATCCAGTATCGCGGACAATAACCGTGGCGGCGCCATGACACGCACACGTTCATACCGAAATGAGAAGGGTATGACCCTAATCGAGCTCATGATATCGCTGATGGTGTTCAGCATTGTCATGGCCTCGGGTCTCAACTTCCTTCGCAGGCAGTCTGAAAGTTACCGGCTGGGTTCGAATCGCATGGATATGCTGCAGAACATGCAGTTTGCGTCCAATGTGCTCTCGCTCGATATCCGAACTGCCGGGTCGAACACGCCAGACGAACAGCCGTTTCTCGTCTATTGCGGATCCGATGTTGTCGCGTTCAACGCCGATTACACGACGAACGTCGCCAACGATGCCTGGGCGGTCTATTACGACCCCGATGCACCGTCTGGGTCGGTGACCGCATTGGTGCCCGGAACGTCGATAACGGTTCCGCACACTACCTTCAGCTATCCGAGCGTATCATATAGCGCCCTGGGTGGTACTGGAAATTCGCCGGCCGAAACGATCATCTTCTTCTTTGACCCTGATTCATCCACTACGCGAAACGACGACTATGCGCTGTTCCGGCAGGTGAATACGGATCCTCCTGAGCTGGTTTCCAGGAACCTACTTCAGACACAGGGCCTGCCGTTCTTCGAATACTTTTGGCTCAAAACCCCGCTCAGCGCACCGGCATATATCGAGCAGGTGCCGGCTGCTGCGATTCCCCTGATGCATTCTGTGCCGGTCCATGGCTCCGCCGCGGACACGGGTGTTGCCGCTCGCATAGACAGTGTGCGGGCCGTTCAGGTGAATTTCACCACCACCAATGGTCTCACGGGCACAGAGGAGCGGCTTCGTTCGGTCACGCGGTTGATCAGAATACCGAACGCGGGCTTGGCTGTAAGGCGTTCGTGCGGTGACGAGCCGATCTTGGGTGCCACACTG
>CAYTDU010000155.1:0-9853 GCA_964436395.1 uncultured Gemmatimonadaceae bacterium
CCGGCCATCGACTCCAACTGCCGGACCTTTTCGTGGTCACCATGAAACAGGTCCAGGTAGCTGGCCTGTGTGCCCGTGGTTCCCTTACATCCCCTGCAGACCATAGTCTCGATGGCGTCGCGGATACCGATGGCATCGAGATAGAAGTCGTGAAGCCAGAGCGTCGCGCGCTTCCCGACGGTCGTGAGTTGCGCTGGCTGGAAGTGAGTGTACGCAACGGTGGGAGCGGCCGCCATTCGTAATGCAAAACTCTCCAGAGCCCTCAGCACCATCACCAACCGTCCCAACACGATTCCCATCGCTTCCCGAATGACGATCGCTTCAGAATTGTCAGTTACGAAGGCACTCGTCGCCCCAAGGTGCAGAAACGGCCGGGCTGAAGGGGCAAGATCTCCCAGAGCGTGGATATGAGCCATCACGTCGTGGCGAAACCGCTGTTCGTATTCCCGTACCTTGTCGAGGTCTACATCGTCCAAATGGGCTCGAATCTCTTCTAATGCGCTATCTGGGATCTCGAGCCCCAACTTCTGTTGCTCTTCGGCCAAAGCGAGCCACAGCTCGCGCCAGAGCCGTGCGCGGCGTTTTGCACTCCAAAGCTGTTGCATGGCCGTGGATGCATAGCGCGTGCTGAGCGGCGATACGTAGCGGTCGTGTTCAGTCATCGGCCCACGTAGAAATCGGTGAATCTGACGTTCCCATCGCGTTCGACGTACACTCGAATCGGTGCCCGCCTACCCTGGTATTGGTTGAAGATCTCGGTAACCTGTTCGGCTCGGGTTATACGTTGGCGGTTGATCTGTACGATCAAGTCTCCTGCCCTCAGGCCGGTGCTCCGCCTTGCGGGACCGCCGATCTGGTAGATGAGCGCCCCATTCTCGAACTCGAAACTGCGTTCCTGCCTAATCGCCGGCGTCAACGTTATCAGCTCAATGTCTCCAAGCGTCGATATCCGTTCGGCGCTGGTCGTCGGTAGGTTCTCTACGACCACCACAGTTTGCGAATCGCGTCCGCGCCTCCGGTAGGTAACGTTTACCGAGTCTCCGGGCCCGACGTCCAGTTTGATCGCCTCCCAGTCAAGGAAAGTGCGGGTTGAGTGACGGTCGGCAGACACAAGCACATCACCTTCGCGAAGGCCGGCTCGATCGGCCGGGCTGTCGGGTGCAACTTCCGTCACTTCGAGTCCGCCAGCGCGCTTCCAATTTCGCAACTCGTCGGATCCTGCAACGTCCAAACCCATCCAAGATCGCCGCACTTCGCCGAAACGGCTCAGTTCGTCGGCAACCCTCAGTGCGCGCTCGATGGGAATTGCAAACCCAATCCCAACAGATCCTCCGGTATTGGAGAAGATGGAGGCGTTTACTCCAACAACTTCGCCCAGCGCGTTTATGAGAGGCCCGCCGCTGTTGCCGGGATTGATAGCTGCGTCAGTCTGAATCATGCCTACATAAATGCCGGAGTTTTCACCTGAAGGAATCAGGTCTCTACCCACTGCGCTCACTACGCCGGCAGTGACCGTCGGTTCGGAGTTCCCCAGCAGGTAGCTGTAAGGGTTGCCGATCGCTATAACCCATTCTCCGATTACCAGGTCGCTGCTGCTGCCCAGCGGAGCAGTTGGTAGGTTATCACCCTCAATCCGCAACACGGCAATGTCGGTGAGAGGATCCTCACCGAGCAGTTCAGCCTCGTAATCGATTCCATCTCTCGTGGTAACGAAGATTTCCTGGGCTCCAGCAGCGACATGCTGATTGGTGATCACTATCCCGTCCGAAGTGATCACGAAACCAGATCCGAATCCTTCCACAACCTGTTCGGAGCCGCGTGGCGTGAAGAAGAGTTCCCAGGCGGTACGAGGAGAGCGCGTCGTCCGGCGAGTCACATTCACACTCACGACCGCCGGAGCGACGCGGGCAGCCGCTGTCACTATCGCAGAGTATCGCGACGACTGAATGCTGTCGGTCAGCTGTGCCGGTCTAGGTGCCGGTATTGGACTGGTCTCGTCACTCGTACTCTGCGGCTCGGCGTCCCCACATGCCGCCAGAGAGATCAGCAACAGCAACCCATGACTTGATTTCACTCTGCTGTCTCTTTGCGAGAGGCCAGTTTGCTCCAATCGTTGAGGAACTGATCAATTCCCCTATCCGTGAGGGGGTGGAGCAATAGGCGTTTTAAGGTGCTCGTCGGAATAGTGGCGATATCCGCCCCCAGCAGGGCTGCGTCAGCCACATGTCTGGGGTGTCGAATCGATGCGGCAAGTAGTTCAGTCTCGATTTGGTAGTTGTCAAATATCATGCGCGTCTCGCGGATAACATCCATGCCTTCGTGTCCAATGTCATCGAGACGCCCGATGAATGGCGATACGAAGGTTGCGCCGGCTTTCGCGGCGATCAGGCATTGAACCGAACTGAAGCAAAGGGTCACGTTGACTCCGATGCCTTCGGCCCTGAGCTTCTGCGTCGCCACCATTCCTTCCTCGAGCATCGGGATCTTGATGACAATGTTGTCCGCGATCCGCGCGAGCTTGCGGCCTTCCTCATACATGCCGTCGGCATCCAATGAGATGACTTCTGCGCTGATCGGCCCGCTGACTACACTGCAAATCTGTTTCAGCAACTCGTTCGGATCAGTATCGCCTGCGTCTCTGGCCAACAAGGTGGGATTCGTGGTCACTCCGTCAATCAAGCCGGCGCTGGCTGCCCATTCGATCTCGGCCAGGTTTGCAGTATCGAGAAAGAACTTCATTGATCGATCACCTCGTCAATTTGGGGGTACCGCGCACCCAGCAGGTATAACCCCTCGGGCGGCGCGGGAGGGCTGGCATTCTTGTTGCTTTTCTCGGCCAATATCCGTGACACGTCTTCAACCGGTCTCCGTTCACGTGCCACATCTACCATCGTGCCAACCAGGAACCTGACCATGTTGTGCAGGAATCGGTTGGCTTCAATTTCAAAGATAAACCCTTCACCGGCGACTCGCTCTTGCCATTCGGCTGCGGTCACCGTACAGAAGTAGTGTGGTTTGTCCTGCCCGACGGCACAGAAGCCCCTGAAATCGTGCTCGCCGGTTATCGGCGCGCAGGCCGCATGCAGAAGGTCCCGGTTCAGAGGACGGCCCAAAGCCCACTCATATGGTCGGCGGAACGGCGAACGAGATCCCTCGTCACAACCGATCAGATAGCGATATCGCCGAGCGGTCGCATGTCTTCGCGCATCAAAACCATCAGGCGACCGCCCCAGCTTCACCAACCAAATATCTTCGGGCAACAGTGCTCTGACCGCGCGCTGCAACTCTTCGGCTGCCCAACGCTCGGGGACAACAAAACTGACTACCTGTGCGAGAGCATGGACACCGGCGTCCGTACGACCGGCAGCTCTGGTAACGACTCGATGGCCGACGAGACGTTCCAAAACAGCCTCCAACTCGCCCTGGCCGGTCCTCACAGACGGCTGCATCTGCCATCCGGCCAAATCACTTCCATCGTATTGGAGTACAGCAATGACTGGTGTGCCACTCATGGTGGGCAAACTAAGGTGAGATCAAACGCGACGGCAAGCCGGCTAATATTTCCGAATCACCCCGACAACAACACCCTGGATCAGCACATCGTCTTCGTGAGCCCGGATGGGGCGTACCTGATCGTTCGCAGGTTGGAGACGTATCCATCCACCGGGCTCCCGGAAGAACCTCTTCACCGTTGCCGAATTTCCGTCAACGAGAGCAATTACCATTTCGCCGTTATCCGCAGTTTGACGGCCGTGAACAACGACATAGTCTCCGTCCGCGATGTGCTCATCGATCATCGAATCGCCATTCACGCGAAGGGCGTACGCGTTGCCACGTCGCGGGATGAGCTCGGTGGGGACTGATATGGTCTCATGGTTTGGGACAGCCTCGATCGGGACGCCCGCGGCTACCTGTCCCAACAGCGGTAGGTCGACAGCCCCCGATTTGCCCGGGCGGAGATTGAGTTCGATGGCACGACTCTCATTGTGCGCGCGAGTGATGTAGCCCTTCCGCTCGAGGTTGGTGAGGTGCTCGTGGACTGTCGCGAGCGAACGAAAGGTGAAGCGTGCTGCGATTTCCTCGAACGACGGAGCATAACCGTTGTCGGCGATGTAGCCTTCGAGATAATCGAGAATCTGCTTCTGGCGGCGCGTGAGTGTCATGACCCTTGCTCCGGCTTGTCTCTGACCGAAAATATTCCGAAACAATTTACCCGAACACAAACCGAAAAGCAACACCAAGTTCTCGTCACTTGAAGCGGAGCGTTTTAAGGGCTTGACTATGAGTGTCTGGGGCCCGAACATGACTAGTTGCGGAGTGCATGGTAAAGCGGTCACCGCCAGCTGAAGTCGGAGCATACGACATTTGACTGAACTGGAAACTACTGGGCAGGAAGTGGATACCACTGCTGTCGAGAATCTGATGCAGGTTCTCGTCAAAGGGTTGCGTGCACTACAACTCTATCTTCCCAACAACCCCATCTACCAGAAAGCTGCGGAGAACATTCGTGTTGCGTTCGAGCCTGTCTGGGACGAATGCCTCGAACTGAATCTCAGCGTAACGGAGTCAGAATTCACATGGGAAGATGCGGTAGTCCTATCGCAACCCGACAAGGGCGATTCGGTGCCGTGGGTCTTGTTCAAAGACGGCATGCGCCTGTTGACTCTGTCGCCGGGGATCGAAGACGAGGAGGTTATTAGGCTGCTCGATGTGATCCACAAGGCACGTGGGCTCACCGACGACTCCGATGACGATCTGCTGACGTTGTTGTGGGAGCAGGATTTTCAGTTTGTCCGCTATGTGACGATCGAGTTGGGGGAGGAAGGTGTCCCACCGCTAGAACCTTCCGAGTCTGGTTTTGGAGGTCCGGACGGGCCGTCCGAGGAGGAGGTGCAGCAACAGGTTGCCGAGGACGCCCAACAGCCCGAGCCGTCACCCACTATCGTCAGCATGGAAGATTTCGATGCGACTCTGTACTTCCTGGACGACGATGAACTCAAGTATATCGAAGCAGAGATCGAACGCGAATACAGCCAGGACCTCAGGGGCAACGTCCTAGCGCTGGTGTTCGATCAGCTGGAACTGCAGACGTATGCGGCCGTACGTACCGAGTTGATCTCCATCCTCGAGAATTTCGTTCCTTACCTGCTTGGAGCGAGTGATTTTCGGTCGGTGGCGTACATTCTCAGTGAGCTGAAAGTGGTTCTGGAACGTGCCCGCGAAATGTTGCCTGAACACCGCAAGAAACTGGAAGAACTACCTGCTCGGTTGTCCCAACGAGAGGCGATTGGACAGCTGATGCAATCGCTCGACGAGGCTGTAGTACATCCTACCGAGGAAGAGCTGTCGAGACTGTTCAGCGAGTTGAGAGCGGAAGCACTAGAAGCAGTATTGGAGTGGTTGCCACAACTCTCCAACCAGAGAGTCAGAGAACTTCTAGAGAACGCCGCGCAACGTTTGGTGCAGGCTCATCCCGACCAAGTTGCCAACATTCTCGAGTCCGAGAACGAGACGGTGCTCCTAGGTATGCTCAGGCTGATAGCCGGGCTGAAACTGCCGACATTCGTTCCAGCACTCGGAGGTCTGCTGGCTCGAGAGAACACGGAAATCCGGGCTGCGGCTGCCTCTGGGCTCGCAGCCATCGGATCGCCCGGAGCAATGAAACAACTCGAGAGGGCTGTCGACGATACAGATAGAGATGTCAGATTGGCCGCGGTACGAGTCCTCTCTGAGGGTGGGCACCGGGGTGCGTTCAGCAAGATAGAAGCTGCGGTCCTTGGAAAGACAATGAAAAACGCTGATCTGACAGAAAAGAAGGCGTTCTTTCAGGCATATGGATTGCTCGCAGGCGTGAACGGGCTAGGACATTTACGGCCGATGATCAAGAGCAAAGGACTGCTCAAACGTAGGGAGGATCCGGAAACTCGAGCGTGTGCGGCGATGGCATTGGGCAAGATTGGTGGAGATGAGGCGCGTGAGCTGCTCAATTCAGCTCTCAAAGATGAAAAGGATCCTCTCGTGCGGAACGCGATCAACGGTGCGCTCCGCGAGATGACGTGATATGACTGAACACGGCGACTCCGGTTTAGGCTCGCGCGAATCGTTCCCGAGTGGTTCCCGTGATTCTGAAGAGGTCGTGCTCCGCCAGGGAGGGCGCGACTTTCTGCTCGCATTCTACGCCGCGCTCAAGAACCTGAGGCTCTATCCTGTGGAAAACGTTCAGGTGCAGAGAGCCCTGGATGATGTTCACGCACGCGCGACGGTCCTGCTTCAGGTCGAGCCGGAGATGGAGGTGAAGCTCGCGGGCGAATTCATCTTCGTGAATTCGACGAGATTGCGAATCGGGCTGGACAACTACTCGTCGTTCAGTCATATCCTCAGCACTATGGGCCAGTGCGGCATCGGCTCCGTGTATGTGGGAGAGGAAGTCGAACGTCGTGAATGGCAGATCTTCCTTTCGTTGATCTTGGCCTCTGCACCGCGTGAATCCGACCCAAACAAGTTGACGGACCTGCAGCGTCGTCTTCAGGAGGGGGGCGTTATACACATATCCGTTGATCCGCCGACCGAGAGTGAAGAGTACGCTGACGCTGAAGAGGCCAAAGAAATCGCTAAGAGGACCTACGAACAGTCGGTTGCAGTCACCAAAGATGTGGTGAACAGCATACGGATGGGGCGGTCGGCCAGCATCAAGAAGGTCAAACGAGCGGTGCAGGGAGTCGTCGACCAGGTTCTGAGGAACGAGACGTCGATGGTGGGTCTTACCACGATCAGAGACTACGATGAGTACACCTTTGTCCATTCGGTGAATGTGACAATCTTCAGTGTGTCTATCGGGAAACGCCTGGGCCTGTCGAAACTGCAGTTGTACGATCTTGGTATGGCCGCACTGATGCACGACGTCGGAAAGAGTCGTGTGCCTCTCGACGTGTTGAACAAGAAGGGGGCTTTGAGCGACGATGAGTGGAAGATCATGCAGTCTCATCCGTGGATGGGGATGCTCACACTCTTCGGGCTTCGAGGCTACGGGGAAATCCCCTATCGCGGGATCATTGTTGCTCACGAGCATCACATGAAAGTGGATCTCACGGGCTACCCCAAGGCAATTCGCCAGAGGGCCCCGTCGCTATTCACGAAGATCGTAGCCATCGCCGACGGGTTCGACGCGGCTACTTCGCGGCGTGTGTACCAGGAGGATCCGATTCAACCTGACCAGGTGCTGCGAGAAATGTGGGAGAATCGGCGGAGAGGATTGGACCCTTCGCTAGTGAAGGCTTTCATCAACCTCCTGGGCATATATCCGGTCGGCACATGCGTGATTCTCGACACCTACGAGATAGGAATTGTCCACGCCGCGAATCCCAACCTAGAACTCTCTAACAGGCCTCTCGTGAGGATCGTTTGCACTGCTGAAGGTGCGATGTTGAGACAAGGCCCTGTTGTCGACCTGGCGGAGCCTGGTCTCGAAGGGACCTATGCGCGTTCCATCATCAAGGTGACCAATCCATCCAAGTATGGGATCAACCCCTCGGACTACTTCGTTTGAGTCCTACGATGTGCACAGGCACATGCTGAGGTTGTCCGCCCTCTTGGATTTCCACCGTTTGCCCGACCGACTGTCACCGTGAGTTCCTTGACCATCCGACGACTTGTCCAGGCGTACTCCACCTACCTTCGGGTCGTTGGGATCGCGTTGTTTGTCGTTGTACCCGCGGTGGATCGTGCCTGGCTGGGCGAGGTGGAGATGGTGGGAGTGGTGTTTCTGTTGTCGGCGCTGGTGCGTCCCGCTCAGCTGGCGTTGGGAAAGTACTCTTATGTGACTCTCATTCCTGTGGTGGCGCTGGCCGGACCATTGCTGCTCGGGCCCGGAATAACTGTCCTTGGCCTAACCTCAGGTATGTTCACAGCCGACCTGATGGTTGTGCGAAAGACGGCCTATGCGTCATTGGTCAATGCTTGCAGAGAAGTAGTTGGCCTGATGGCCGCGTATGGTTTGTTCGCTGCCGTGGCCGCGTTCTCGAACACCACTTCACCGCTGTCCGTTGAGTCCATTCCCGCACTCACAGTCTACGTGCTCTCCTACTTTGGGGTCACGCGTTTCCTGTTCTACTTCACTCTCGCGCTGCGAAGAAAGCTGGAAGCACACGAAGCGCATTTCATTCTGCGCTACGAGGTTTTGACGTACGGAGTGATGTTCGTCGCTGCGGCTGTGAGTGTACTGACAATCGTGAATCTGCCGCCAATCACATGGGCGTTTGTAGGAACGCTACTGCTGTTCGGAATATTTGCGATCAAACGCATTATTGAAGAAGCAGTGCATGCGGAACAGCTGACGAAGATCCACGCAATGGAATCGGTTCTTTCCAGCACCGTGGAATTGGACCAATCGCTTGCGCAACTCGAACACCTCGCACATCGCATCTTGGATTGGAACGATTACCGCGTTTACAGGCGTACCGAGGACGGTTTCGAGCTCTTGTACCGTGGTACGGAGGCGGAGCACGTTAACGGTGAAGTGTCGCCAGCGCTGGAGGAACTTCGCGAACAAGTTGTCGAGCTGCGCGAGGCTATCGTAATACTAGATGGCGATCGAGATGTGAGGGCGCTACGTCTGCCGTCCAACATCCAGAGCATCGTTATTCAGCCGCTCTTGTTTGGAGACCAGATGCTGGGGACGCTGGAACTCGAACATCACAAGAGACGCGAGTACGAGCGTCGCCAGGTGGCGCTTGTAGGTGCGTGTGCCCACCGCATTGCCACTGCTCTGCACATAGCGCAACTACGCAAGCCACTCGTAGACACTGTTCACAGAATTGGTGTGCAGGTTGGGAGTCTAGCGAATGCGGCAAACGCCCTACGCGACGCTGCTGCGGCTATGGCCGAGTCGGCCAAGGCTATTGTGACGGCTCTATCCCAACAGGATGCTGATGTGGCAGACGGATTGGCGGCAACACTCAACCTCAGTGACGCATCGCGGGAAGTCGTGAACAACAGTGCTGAAGCTTCTTCCGCGAGCGGAAAGGCGAGTGACGCCGCCAAGAGACACAGGCAGACGATTGCCGGTGCGATTGAAAGGCTCGTAGCATTGAAGTCCTTCGTTGCCGAGAGTTCCGCGAAAGTGGACCAACTCGATGCCGCAAGCAGACGCATTGTGAGGTTCTTGGCATCGATTCGCGAACAGGCGGACATGACGAACCTGCTTGCACTGAATGCTGCGATCGAGGCGGCTCGGGCAGGCGAACACGGGCGCGGTTTTGCCGAGGTTGCGAAAGAGGTCAGATCGCTAGCCGAACAGAGTGGCAACGCTGCAATTGAGGCGGGCCAATTGGTCGAAGACATGCAGATTCGCCTCAGGCAGGTAGTTGATCAGATGAGCCGCGGGCAGAGTACCGTGGGTGGTGTAGAACACATGAGCACTGAAGGGCTCAAGGCGCTCGAACTGATTGTCGCAGCAACCCTCGAATCCACCGAACATGCCAGTCGGATAGCCGCCACTGCAGAGCACCAACAGGAGTCTTTCAGCCAGCTGCGGTTTCACATGGATGGTATCTCGGGCATATCGTCGCGCAACCGCCAAGATGCGGATCTAATGCTGGCAAGAGTGCGGGATGTCCAGGCCGGTGTGGACGACCTCGGGTCAGCCACGAGTGAGTTGGATTCAATTGCCTCGATGCTGGCCGAGGTGACGCGCCGGTTCACAACGGACGGATCGGTCCGCAATCTTTGAGATTGCGGCACTTCGAAGTACCATTCGCACGTGTCAAAAAAGGACAGCATATCCCTGAACGGGATGCGATTCCACACGTGCGTCGGGCTACTGCCCCACGAGCACCACATTCCTCAACCTCTGGAA